>NZ_JBHSQK010000008.1:0-91342 GCF_042658055.1 Pseudonocardia lutea | reverse complement strand
GGGCCCCCGTCCGCTCGTTCTCCGGGGTCAGCGGCCGGTCTGCTCCGAGTCCGGGAGCTCGTCGGGGTCCGTGAAGGCCCTGCCGAGGTCGCGGCAGAGCTCCATGGCCCGGCGCGCCCAGTCCGGGGTGGCGCGGGCCAGGCCGGCGGCCGGGGTCGGGACGGCCAGCTCGGCCAGCCGCGCCCGGTCGAAGCCGAGCCGGTCGGCCAGGTCGAAGGCCCGGCGGGCCAGGGTGGCGGTCTCCAGCGGCTCGCCCGGGTCGCGGACCGGGACCAGGCCGAGGAACAGCGGCAGGCCGGCGTCCCACACCTCGCCGACGGCATCGAGTGCCGCGGGCACGGCGGTGTCCCCGGAGATCGACGGCCGGGTCGCGTCGATCGCGAGCCCCGCGGCCCCGACCTCGCGCAGCAGCCGCAGCGGCGGGCGGTCGCCGGGCACCCGCACCGTGACCGGCACCCGTAGCGCGGAGATCATGTCGCGCAGCGTGTCCTGGACCTCCGGCTCGGGCACCGCGCGCACCGTGCCGTAGCCCGAGGCGGTGGGCAGCGAGCCGGCCAGCACCGCGGCGAGCCGCGGCTCGTCGAGCTGCACCAGGACGTGCGCCCCGGTCCGCTCGGCCACCTCGGCGACGTGCCCGCGCAGCCCCTCGGTGAGGCTCACCGCGAACTCGCGGACGGCCCCGTGGTCGGTGAGCACCCGGTGCCCGCTGGCCAGCTCGACCGACGCCGCGAGCGTCCACGGCCCCAGGACCTGCAGCTTCACCCACTCCGGCCGGGTGCGGTCGCAGGCCTCGTCGAAGGCGTCGAGGTCCGCGCGCAGCAGGTCGACGGCCCGGCGGTGGTCCTTGCCCGGCCGCGCGGTGACCCGCCACGCCGTCGGCACCACCTCCACCGCGAGGTCGACGAGCAGGCCCGCGGCCCGGCCGACGGGATCCGCGCCGACGCCGCGGGCGGGCAGCTCGGGCAGGTGCGGGAGCAGCGGCAGCTCCCCGGCGACGGTCTCGGCGGCCTCGCGCGGATCCGTGCCGGGCAGCGAGCCCACGCCGCTCGCCGCGCCGGCGGGCCACCGCTCCGTGGGTCCTTCGTCCTCGGGCTCCTCCGGCGCCGCGCTCACCTGGATGCGCGGCTCCGGGGCGACCGTCTCGCCCGGCTCGACGTCGCCGAGGCCGGCCGCGGCGAGGGCGGCGGCCAACGGGTCGTCCTCGGGTTCGGACTTCTCCTCGCCCAGGCCGGCGGCGGCGAGGAGGGCGGCCAGCGGGTCGTCGGGCGTGCTCACGGCACCGAGTCTCACACTGCCGCCGGTCGGCCGACGCGCCGGGCCCGGGTCCCCGCGGCGTCCACCCCCCGGGTGCGCGAACGGTCGGGCGACGCGGGTCCTCAGGCCCTCCCGCACCGGCCGCCCCGGCCGCATCCTCGGCACCGCAGGAGCGGGCCGACGGGCTGGGGGATCTCATGGACGGACGCGCGGGCACCGCACGGGCGGCACGGCTGCTGGGTACGGCCGCCGCGGTCGCCGCCCTCGTCGGCGGCCCGGTCGCGTGCGCCGCGGGCGCGACCCCGGTCGCCGGCGCGGCGGAGGCGCCCGCGCCCGTCGACTCGACGTGCGCCGACCTGCTGAAGATCGACGCCGTCCCGCCGCCGGCCGGTGACCCGTCGGCGCCGGACCCGGCCGCGGTGCGGGCGTGGGCCGGCCAGGTGCTGCCGCTGCTGAACTCCGCCGTGGCGACGGCCCCCGTCGAGCTGCAGCCGACGCTCACCGCACTGCAGCGGGTCGTGCAGTCCTCGGCGGAGACGGGGACGGCGGCCGCCTCCGACGCCCCGGTCGTCGCGCGGAGCGTGAACGAGTACGAGACCTGGGCCTACGACCACTGCGGCTACCGGCAGGTGCTGGTCACGGCCGTGGACTACCGCCTCGACGGCGTCCCGGCCACGCTCCCGGCGGGCCCGGCGGCGATCCGGCTGGTGAACGACTCGGCCTCCGGCTCGGTCCACGCGGTCCTGGTCGCGCGGCCCAAGGACCAGGCGATGACCGTGCAGCAGCTGCTCGCCACCCCGGCGGAACAGCTGGCCCAGCAGCTGGACCTGGTCCCGGGCGCCGCCAGCGCGGGGCCCCGCGAGCAGGGCGGGATGCTGGTCGACCTCGCGCCGGCGCGGTACTTCGTCCTCTGCCCGCTCGGCGGGGGCGACACGCCGCCGCACCTGACCCTCGGC
Organism: Pseudonocardia lutea; assembly: GCF_042658055.1. Lineage (NCBI taxonomy): Bacteria > Bacillati > Actinomycetota > Actinomycetes > Pseudonocardiales > Pseudonocardiaceae > Pseudonocardia > Pseudonocardia lutea. The sequence continues at coordinate 89,132 of NZ_JBHSQK010000008.1, read as the reverse complement.
ATGGTCGCCCAGGTCACCGTGACCTGAGCGGCGCCGCGAGCCGCGGGTGCCCGGGGGCTACGCGGTGGCGGTGATCGTCGCGGAGCCGAGCACGACGTCGCCGGCCGGGTCCGGCCGGTAGAACGCGACGGCCTGGCCCGGCGCGACCCCGCGCAGCGGCTCGGCGAGCGCGACCCGCACACCGTCCCCGCGCGGGGTGACCTCGGCGGGCGCGGTGCCGCCGTGCGCGCGGACCTGGACCGTGCACGCGAAGGGGCCGCCGGGCGCGGTGCCCGAGCACCACACCGGGCGCCGGGCCTCCACGGTCCGCACGCTCAGCGCGGATCCCGGACCGACGGTCACGGTGCCGCTGACCGGCTCGATCCCGAGCACGTACCGGGGCCGCCCGTCGGCCGCGGGCCGCTCGACGCCCAGGCCCTTGCGCTGGCCCACGGTGAAGCCGTGCACGCCGGCGTGCGCGCCGAGCACCTCGCCGGTCGCGGCGTCGACGATCTCGCCCGGCCGGTCGCCGAGGCGCTCGCGCAGGAAGCCGCGGGTGTCGCCGTCGGGGATGAAGCAGATGTCGTGGCTGTCCGGCTTCGCCGCGGTGCGCAGCCCCAGCCGGGCGGCCTCCTCCCGGATCGCGGGCTTGTCGGTGTCGCCGACCGGGAACATCGCGTGCGCGAGCTGGTCGGCGCGCAGCACCGCGAGCACGTAGGACTGGTCCTTGGCGGCGTCGGCGGCCCGCCGGAGCACGCCGTTCCCGAGGCGGGCGTAGTGGCCGGTGCACACGGCGTCGAAGCCCAGCGCGAGCGCCCGGTCCAGCACCGCGGCGAACTTGATCTTCTCGTTGCACCGCAGGCAGGGGTTGGGCGTCTGGCCGGCGGCGTAGCTCGCGACGAAGTCCGCGACGACGTCCTCGGCGAACTCCTCCGACAGGTCCCACACGTAGTACGGGATGCCGAGCACGTCCGCGACCCGCGCGGCGTCGGCCGCGTCCTCGCGCGAGCAGCAGCCGCGGGAGCCGGAGCGCAGCGCGTCCCGGGTGCGGGAGAGCGCCAGGTGGACGCCGACGACCTCGTGCCCGGCCGCGACCGCCCGCGCGGCCGCGACGGACGAGTCGACGCCGCCGGACAGCGCCGCCAGAACCCTCATCGGACCAGAACCCTCATCGGACCAGGACCCTCGTCGGCGCCCTCACGAGCTGCCGGCGGCTTCCCGCCGGCGGGCGCCGCCCGTGCCGGCCCGCCGGGCCCGCTCGACGACGGGCCCGATGACGTCGACGACCGCGGCCACGTCGGCCTCGGTCGTGGTGTGCCCCATCGAGAACCGCAGGGACCCGCGGGCCACGGCCTCGCTCGCGCCCATGGCCAGCAGCACGTGGCTGGGCTGCGCGACCCCGGAGGTGCACGCCGAGCCGGTGGAGCACTCGATGCCGTGCGCGTCGAGCAGCATGAGCAGGCTGTCGCCCTCGCAGCCGGGGAAGCTGAGGTGCGCGTTGCCGGGCAGGCGGGAGGGGCCGCCGTCGATCACCGACGTGCCCGGGTCGCCGTTGAGCGTGGCGTCGGGGACGATCGCGCGGATCCGGGCGACCAGCTCGTCCCGCAGGCCGGTGAGCACGGCGGCGCGGCGCGGGGCGTCGGCCACGGCCTTCTGCACCGCGGTGGCCAGGCCGAGGACCGCGGGGGTGTCCAGGGTGCCGGAGCGGACGTCGCGCTCCTGACCGCCGCCGTGCAGCAGCGGCACGACGCCGACCTCGCGGCCGAGCAGCAGCGCGCCGGCGCCGTACGGCCCGCCGAGCTTGTGCCCGGTGAGGCTGAGCGCGTCGACGCCGCTGGCGCCGAAGTCGATGGGCAGGATCCCGACGGCCTGCACGGCGTCGGTGTGCATCGGCACGCCGAACCTGTGGGCGACGGCGGCGAGCTCGCGGATCGGGTTGACCGTGCCGACCTCGTTGTTCGCCCACATCACCGAGACGACCGCGGCGGCCTCGGGGGCCTCCTCGAGGGCGGCGCGCAGCACCTCGGGGCGGACGCGGCCGGCGCCGTCGACCGGGAGCAGGACCAGCTCGGCGCCCTCGTGCTCCACGAGCCACTCCGCGGACTCGAGGACGGCGTGGTGCTCGATCGCCGACACCAGGACGCGGGTGCGGCGGGGATCGGCGGCGCGGCGGGCCCAGAAGATCCCCTTGACCGCGAGGTTGTCGCTCTCCGTGCCACCGGTGGTGAAGACCACCTCGGACGGGCGGGCGCCCACCGCCGCGGCGATGCCCTCGCGGGACTCCTCGACCTCCCGCCGGGCGCGGCGGCCCGCGGAGTGCAGCGACGACGCGTTCCCCGTGCGCGCCATGGCCTCCGCCATCACGGCGACGGCCTCGGGGACCATCGGGGTGGTCGCCGCGTGGTCCAGGTACGTCACGGCCGGGACCCCGCTCGGCGTCGGGCTCCCCTGGCGGGCGCGGTCTCCTGGTCGTTCATCGGGTTCAGGGTAGACGCCGGACCGCCGTGCGGCCGCCCCGCCCGGGGGTGCTACGCCGCCGTGACGGCACGTTCCGCCCGCGCGGCCAGGGCGCGCCGGTCGCCCTCGGGAACCAGCGCGGGCAGCAGGGTCAGCGTGCAGTCCAGCCGCTCGAGCCGCAGGACCCGCAGCAGCGAGTCCCACAGGGTCTCGTCGCCGACGAACGCGCCGGCCGTGGTGGGCCGGCCGTCCGGCAGGGCGAGGTCGATGCGGACGGGCCGGACCGGGCGTCCGGCGTCGAGCGCGGCCTGGAAAGGGGCCCGGCGGAAGGGGCCCGAGGCCGAGCCGCACCAGGTGGTGCCCTCGGGGAAGACGCCGACGGTCGCGCCGGCGCGCAACGCCGCGGCGGTCCCGGCGACGACCTCCGGGAGCCCGCGCAGGCCGCCGCGGTCGACGAACAGCGCCCCGTTCTGCCGGGCGATCGCGCCGATCAGCGGCCACTCGGCCACCTCCCGCTTCGCGATCATCCGGACCGGGGCGACGGCACCGAGCGCGACCACGTCGATCCAGGAGAGGTGGTTGGCGACGACGAGCACGCCGCCCTCCCCGTAGGCCGTCCCGCGGACGCCGAGCCGGACGCCGGCGGCCCGCAGCACGGCCCGGAACAGCCGCGGGCTGGGGCCGAGGCGCAGGACCGGCAGGGCGAGGAGCAGGAGCGCGCCCAGCGCGACGAGCCGGCGCGCGACGCGGAGGGTGACGCGGAGGGTGGCACGGAGGGTGGCGCGCGGGCCCGCGGCCGGGAGGCAGTCCGGGCCGCAGGGCGAGCTGGGTGCCCACGCCGGCCGGTCGGCGGCGGGCGGGAGGCCGGGGTGGGTGGGGTGGGTCGGGTGGGTGCGGGTCGGCGTGGCGCGCAGTGCCGTACCCCGGCTCACCGGTCGCCCAGGAAGAAGCGCAGGTAGCGCTGGTCGACGTGGTCGAGCCCGAGGAGGACGAGGAAGTCGGCGCACCCGAAGGCGGGATCGTGGGCTGGCTCCCCGCACACCCAGGCACCGAGGCGCAGGTAGCCGCGCAGCAGCGGCGGCAGCGCGGTGCGGCGGTGCCGGGTGGCGGCCTCCGCGTCCCAACGGCGGTGCGGCGTCACGCGGTACCCGGCCGGGGAGAGGTGCGAGGCGAGGACGGTGTCGCGGACCCCTGCGGCCAGCGCACCGCCGTCGGCCAGCGGGACGCTCGCGCAGCCCGTGAGCCAGCGGTTGCCGGTGAGCAGCATGTACCGGGCGATCCCGGCCCACACCAGCCCGACCACCGCACCCGCCCGGTGGTCGGGGTGCACGCAGGACCGGCCGGTCTCGACCAGCTGCGGACGGATCGGATCGAGCGCGGCGAGGTCGAACTCGCCGTCCGAGTAGAGGCCACCCGCGGCGCGCGCCCGGCGCGGCGGCAGCATCCGGTAGGTGCCGACGACCTCACCGGTCGCGTCCTCGCGCACCACGAGGTGGTCGCAGAACTCGTCGAAGCGGTCGGCGTCGAGGCCGGGGCGCAGGGAGGCCGACTGCGCGCCGAGCTCCCCGGCGAACACCCGGTACCGGAGCCGCTGGGCGGCCTCGACGTCGTCGGCGTCGGTGGTCAGCAGCAGCGAGTAGCGCGTGGCCGCCGCCTCGGGCGTCCGGACCAGAACCTGGGATGAGGTCACGGGTGCTTGGTATCGGCCGGGTCCGAACACGCACGCCTCCGGCGGCGTCCCGCGCGTGAAGCCCCGGTGAACCTCGGCTCGCCGCCACCCGGGCGGGTGACGTGCCCCGGGACGGCGGCGGCCCCGCCCCCGGAGTGAGGGGGCGGGGCCGCGCGGGACCTCTGCGGTGCCGGGACGGAGACCGCTGTGCAGGTCAGTTCTTGCGCTTGGTGACTTCCTCCTGGAGCTGGGGCGCGACCTTGAACAGGTCGCCCACCACGCCGAAGTCCGCGATCTCGAAGATCGGGGCCTCCGGGTCCTTGTTGACCGCGATGATCGTCTTCGAGGTCTGCATGCCGGCCCGGTGCTGGATCGCCCCGGAGATGCCCAGCGCGATGTAGAGCTGCGGGGACACGGTCTTGCCGGTCTGCCCGACCTGGAACTGGTGCGGGTAGAACCCCGAGTCGACCGCGGCCCGCGAGGCACCCACGGCCGCGCCGAGGGAGTCGGCCAGGCCCTCCACCACGGAGAACTGCTCGGCCGAGCCCACCCCGCGGCCACCGGACACGATCACGCTCGCCTCGGTGAGCTCCGGGCGGTCGCCCACGGTCACCGGCTCACGCGACTGCACGGTCGCGGACCGGCCCGACGCGGCCGGGACCTCGACGGTCTCCTCGGCGCCGGCACCGTCGGCGGCCTCGACCTCGACCGACCCCGGGCGCAGCGTGATCACCGGGTGCGCGGTGTTGGCCTTGGCCTCGGCGATGAACGCCCCACCGAACACCGAGTGCGTGGTGCCCGCCCCACCATCGGCAGCGGACACCCCGACGACGTCGCCGAGCAGCGCCGAGTTGGTCTTGATGGCCAGCCGGCCGGCGATCTCCTTGCCGTCGGCGGAGACACCGATCAGCACCGCGGCCGGGTCCTTCGCCTCGACCAGCGAGGCCAGCACCGACACCTGCGGGGTCAGGAAATCCGACGAGTCGGTCTCCGCGATGTAGATCTTCGCCGCGCCGTGCGCCTTCAGCCCCTCGGACAGCTTGCCGCCCGACCCGGCCGGGCCGACCACCACCGCGGACGGCTCGCCCAGCGCGCGGGCCGCGGTCAGCAGCTCGAACGTGCTCTTCTTGATCTCCCCGTCGAGATGGTCGACGAGGACCAGAACCTCAGCCATGTTCGTTTGCCTCTTCTCGAAAAAGTCTCTGCTGGGTGATCAGATGAGCTTCTGGCCCACGAGGAACTGCGCGATCTTCTGCCCGCCGTCGCCCTCGTCCTCGACCTTCTCGCCCCCGGACTTCGGCGGCTTGGGCTGCGAGGTGGTGACCGTGGTCAGCGCGTTGGCCAGCCCGACCTCCGAGGCGTCGATCCCGGCGTCGGCCAGGGTCAGCGTGGTGACCGGCTTCTTCTTCGCCGCCATGATCCCCTTGAAGGACGGGTAGCGCGGCTCGTTGATCTTCTCGTTCACCGACACCACGGCGGGCAGCTCGGCGCTCAGCACCGTGACCCCGTCGTCGGTCTCCCGGCGCACCGTCACGGTCGAGCCCTCCACGGACAGCTCGCGGGCGTGGGTCAGGGACGGCAGCCCGAGCACGTCGGCGACCATGGCCGGGATCGCGCCCATCCGCCCGTCCGAGGCCTCGTTGCCGGCCAGGACCAGGTCCACCTCGCCCAGGGTGCCGATCACCTTGGCCAGCGCCCGGGTGGTCTGCACCGCACACGACCCGTGCAGCGCCTCGTCCGAGAGGTGCACCGCCTTGTCCGCACCCATCGACAGGGCCTTGCGGATCGCGTCCGTGGCCCGGTCCGGCCCCATGGCCACGACGGTCACCGTGGAGTCGCCGGCCCCGTCGCCTTCCTTGAGCTGCAGCGCGGACTCCACCGCACGCTCGTCGATCTCGTCCAGCACCGCGTCCGTGGCGTCCCGGTCCAGGGTGTGGTCGCCCGAGGACAGTTTCCGCTCGGAGTAGGTGTCCGGCACCTGCTTGACCAGCACGACGATGTTCATCGGACCTCTTCGACCTCCTGCCGGTTGCGCGGCCCCTGCTCCTGCGGGGGTCCCACGGCTACTCGCCTGCCAAAACGTGCGTGCGAACCTAGCGTCGATCCCGACGACGCGGGCCGTCGCGACGCGGTCGGGTGCACCGGGCTTCCCCGGTCCCCTCCGCGGCCGGCACGACACCGCCCGGACCACCGGTCCGCCGGCCCCGCGCCGCCCGCCGGACCCCGTGGATCGGGGCCCGCAGGGGCCGCGGCATGCCGTCTGACCTGGGGCCGATTGTTACCGTTCGGTATCCGAACAGCAAACGACGTCCGGGGTGAGCCTGCTCACCAGACCCCTCACCAGCACGAGTTCCCTGCACGCGGAGTGACGTTCCCCGCGTCGGGGCACGGCCGGTGGCGGCCCTGCCGACGGCCCGCCCGCCCTAGGATCCCGGTGCCGGGCGGCTCCGCGCCGGCGGACGGGGGTGTGCGCGTGCTGGTGACGGGCTACGACGACCGCACGGGTCAGGGCTACGTCGTGCGGACCGGCTCCGACCTGACCGCGGGCGACCCCGAGGACGGCACCCGCCGCATCACCCACCAGGGCGTCACGGTCCTGCTGACGGACGGCCTCGCCCTCCTGCTCGACGACGCGCTGGCCCACCGCCCGGTGACCCGGCTCGGCTGGGGCGGCCCCGAGGTCCCCCTCACGCTCGACGACCACACGCTGCTGGCCTGGCTGACCGAGTCGGTCGGCGGGATCGTCACGGTGTCGAACGACCCCGGCCCCGACCCCCGGACCGCCCCGTGAGCACCTCCTCCCTCCCGCTGACCGGCGAGCGGACCGTGCCCGGGATCCCGGAGGAGAACTACTGGTTCCGCCGGCACGAGGCCGTGTACGCGGCGCTGGTCCCGCAGTGCTCGGGTGCGACGGTGCTGGAGGCGGGCTGCGGCGAGGGGTACGGCGCGGACCTGCTCGCGGGCGTCGCGGACCGGGTCCTGGGGCTGGACTACGACGCCCTCACGGCCGCGCACGTCGCCCGCCGCTACCCCCGCGTCGGGGTGGCCCGGGCCAATCTCGTCGCCCTCCCGGTGCCCGACGCCCGGCTCGACGCGGTGGTGTCGCTGCAGGTCGTCGAGCACCTGTGGGACCAGGGGCTGTTCCTGCGCGAGTGCCGGCGGGTGCTGCGGCCCGGCGGCCGGATCATGGTCTCCACGCCCAACCGCCTCACCTTCTCCCCCGGCCGGGACACCCCGCTCAACCCCTTCCACACCCGCGAACTGTCCCCCGACGAGCTCGCCGGGCTGGTGTGCGCGGCCGGGTTCACGGACGTCGAGCTGCTCGGCCTGCACCACGGGCCGCGGCTGCGGGCCCTCGACGCGCGGCACGGCGGCTCGCTCGTCGACGCCCAGGTGGCCGTCGCCCTCGCGGGCGGGGCCTGGCCCGCGGACCTGCTCGCGGACGTCGCGTCCGTGCGCGTGGACGACTTCCTCCTCACCCCGGACGACCTGGACGCGAGCCTCGACCTGCTGGTGACGGCGAGCCGCCCGTGAGGGGCACCTTCTGCCTGGTCCTGCACAGCCACCTGCCGTGGGTCGCGCACCACGGCCGGTGGCCGGTCGGTGAGGAGTGGCTCCACCAGGCGTGGGCGCAGGCCTACCTCCCGCTGGCCGACCTGCTGCGCCGGCTCGCCGCCGAGGGCCGCCGGGACCTGCTGACCCTCGGCGTCACGCCGGTGCTGGCCGCGCAGCTCGACGACCCGCACTGCCTGCGCGGTGTGCACGCCTGGCTCGCCGGCTGGCAGCTGCGGGCGCACGATGCCGCGCCGCGGCTACCGGAGCTGGCCGCCTACGAGCACCGGCGCTCCGCGGCGGCCCTGGCCGAGTTCGAGACGCACTGGCGGCACGGCGGGTCGCCGGTGTTCCGGTCGCTCGAGGGCGCCGTCGAGCTGCTCGGCGGCCCGGCCACGCACCCGTTCGGTCCGCTGCTCGACCCGCGGGTGCGCGAGTTCGCGCTCGAGACCGGCCTGTCCGACGCCCGGTGGCGGCTCGGCGCGGCCCCGGCCGGGATCTGGGCCCCGGAGTGCGGGTTCGCGCCCGGGATGGAGCGCGAGTACGCGACCGCGGGGGTGACCCACTTCCTGGTCGACGGGCCCGCGCTGCACGGCGACACGGCCTTCGCCCGTCCGGTGGGGACGGGTGACGTCGTGTGCGTCGGCCGCGACCTCGAGGTCACCTACCGGGTCTGGTCGCCGCGCAAGGGCTACCCGGGGCACCGCGACCACCGCGACTTCCACACCTACGACCACGCGTCCGGCCTCAAGCCCGCGCGGGTCACCGGCCCGGACGTGCCGCCGCACGAGAAGGCGCCCTACTCCCCGGCCCGCGCCGCCGCCCAGGTGGAGCGCGACGCCGCGGACTTCGTCGCCGTCGTCGGGGCCCGGCTCGATGCGCTGCGCGAGACGCACGGCCGGCCCGCGCTGACCGTGGCCGCCTTCGACACCGAGCTGTTCGGGCACTGGTGGCACGAGGGCCCGGCCTGGCTGGAGGCGGTGCTGCGGACGCTGCCGGAGGCCGGGATCCGCGTGACGACGCTGCGCGGCGCGCTCGCCGACCCCGGCCTGGTCGGGGAACCGGTGGACCTGCCGCCCTCCTCCTGGGGCTCGGGCAAGGACTGGCGTGTGTGGGCCGGCGAGGCCGTCGCCGACCTGGTCGCGCTCAACCGGCAGGTGCAGGAGGCGCTGGTCACCGCCGTCGGCAAGGGACGGTCCTTCGCCCGCGACCCGCTGGTCGACGCGCTGGCCGAGCAGGCCCTGCTCGCCCTGTCCAGCGACTGGGCCTTCATGGTCACCACCGGTTCGACGGTCGACTACGCCCGGGAACGCGCCCACCGGCACGCCGACCGCGTGTTCGCCCTGGCCCACCTGCTCGACGAGGGCCGACGCGAGGAGGCCGGCACCCTCGTCGCGGGCTGGGAGCGGCCGCCCTTCGGGCACGTCGACGCCCGTCGGCTCCGGGTGTGACTCAGCCGGGCGCGTCCACCGCCTGGTCGCGCAGCGCGGCGAAGGAGCCGGCGAGGTAGGTCGAGTACGAGGTGTCGTACGAGGACCCGCCCTGCTCGTAGCCCCCGGTCAGCCCGACGACCTCGGGTCCGTCCGCGCCGGCGCGCAGCCACGGCCCGCCGCTCGTGCCGTCCTCCAGCCCCGGCGCGGACAGCACCAGCTGCGTCGGAGAGAACCGCTGCGTGACGCCGGACCGGACCGTCGGGCCGTCGTCCTCGTCCGGGTAGCCGATCGCGCGGACACCGGCGCCGGCGCCGGGGTCGAAGGCGATCGGGAAGCCGCCGGTGACGTCCTCGACGGGCCGCGTGCCGTCGGCGGGCCGCACGGTCAGGAAGGCGACGTCGAAGTCGGGATCGGCGTCGGCGAGGAACCGGGGATCGACCACCGCGTTCGCCACGGTCCACACGCCGTGGGGCCGGTCGCCGTCGCGGTAGCCGGGGACGAAGGACATGCCGGTGCGGGCGGGCGAGCCGTCCCCGGCGGCCACGCAGTGCGCGGCGGTGAGCACGAGGTCCCCGGCCGGGCTGTCGACCACCGAGCCGCTGCAGTAGTGGTCGCCGAGGTCGGTCGCGGGACCGCCGAACAGCGCGCCGACCGCCGCGGGCTCGGTCGGAGCGGGCCGGGTGGGAGGCGCGGGCGGGGCGGGCGCGGTGGCGCAGCCGGACACGAGGAGCACGACACTCAGCACGACCAGCCTTCCCGCGAACCCCTGCATGCCTCTCCGATCATGTCGGTGTGCCGCCACCGTAGCCGTGGCGGCCCGGCCCACGGGTCGGTGACAGGCCGTCGGCCGGCGGCGCCGCCTCCTACCCGCCGGTAACCGGCGCACGGCGACCTGCCAGGATCGGCCGCGATGCGCGTGCTGCTGGTGTCGTGGGAGTACCCGCCGGTCGTGGTCGGCGGGCTGGGCCGGCACGTGCACGCGCTGGCCCGCGAGCTCGCGGCGGCCGGGCACGAGGTCGTCGTCCTCACCCGGCAGCCGACCGGCACGGACGCGGGCACCCACCCCACCACCGACCGGCGCTCGGGGGGCCTGCGCGTGCTGCGCGCCGCCGAGGACCCGGCGCACCTGGAGTTCGGGCGCGACCTCGTCGCGTGGACGCTCGCGATGGGGCACACCCTCGTCCGCACCGCGCTGACCCGGCTCGGCGACTGGCGGCCCGACGTCGTGCACGCGCACGACTGGCTCGTCGCCCACCCCGCCACCACGCTGGCCGACGTCCTGGGCGTGCCGCTGGTCGCGACCGTGCACGCCACGGAGGCGGGCCGGCACGCGGGCTGGCTCTCCGCCCCGCTCAGCCGGCAGGTGCACTCGGTGGAGTGGGTGCTGGCCAACCGCGCCGACGCCGTCCTCACCTGCTCCGCGGCGATGCGGACCGAGGCCGCGCAGCTGTTCGACCTCGACCCCGAAGCGGTCCACGTCGTGCACAACGGCATCGACGCCCGGGGCTGGCGGGTCGGGCGCGAGCGCGCGGCCGCCGTGCGGGAGCGGTACGCGCCCGGGCACGCACCGCTGCTGCTGTTCGTCGGGCGGCTCGAGTACGAGAAGGGCGTGCAGGACCTGCTCGCCGCGCTGCCGCGGGTCCGCCGGCGGCACCCCGGCACCCGGCTGCTGGTCGCGGGCACCGGCACCCAGCGGGAGTTCCTGCGCGCCGAGGCCCGGCGGCACCGGGTGAGCCGTGCCGCGACCTTCACCGGCCACCTGCCCGACGGCGACCTGGCCGCCCTGCTCGCCGCCGCCGACGCCGTCGTGCTGCCGAGCCGGTACGAGCCGTTCGGGATCGTGGCCCTGGAGGCCGCGGCGGCGGGCGCCACGCTGGTCGCGTCGGCCGCCGGTGGGCTGGGCGAGCTGGTCGTGGAGGGCGAGACGGGCTGGTCCTTCCCGCCCGGCGCCGTCCCCGGGCTCGTCGCCGCCGTCGACCGGGCGCTGGCGGACCCGCGGGCCGCGGCGGGGCGGGCCCGCGCGGCGCGGGCGCGGCTGCGCACCGACTTCTCCTGGCGCGGCATCGCCGCCCGGACCGCCGAGGTCTACGCCGCGGCCCCGAACGGCGGCCCGCAGGAGCTCCCCCGCCCGAAGATCCCGTCCGGGAACGTCCTCACGCCCGCTTGAGCCGCCGCTCCACCGCGGCGCGCTGCTTGCGGGCCATGTCCGCCACCGCCGCGCGCTCGGCGGCCGCGGCCTCGAAGTCCTCCACGCGGTTCCGCACGACCCGGGCGGGCGCGCCGACCGCGATCGAGTACTCGGGGATGTCGCCGCGGACGACGGCGTGCGCGCCCAGCACGCTGCCGCGGCCGATCCGCGAGCCGCGCAGCACCGACACCTTCACCCCGATCCAGGTGTCCGGCCCGATCCGCACCGGCGCCTTCACGATGCCCTGGTCCTTGATCGGGACGTGCACGTCCTCCGTGCGGTGGTCGAAGTCGGTCACGTAGACCCAGTCGGCGACGATCGACGCGGCCCCGATCTCGACGTCGAGGTAGCAGTTGACCGTGTTGTTGCGGCCCAGGACCACCTTGTCCCCGATCCGCATCGAGCCCTCGTGGCAGCGCAGCGAGTTGCCGTCGCCGATGTGCACCCACCGGCCGATCTCCAGCCGCCCGTAGCCGGGCCGCGCGACGATCTCGACGTCGCGCCCCAGGAAGACCATGCCGCGCAGCACCACGTGCGGGTTCGCCGCGCGGAAGCGCAGCAGCCGCCAGTAGCGGACCAGGTACCAGGGCGTCCAGGCCCGGTGGCGGACCACCCACCGCAGCGACGCCGGGGTGAGGAAGCGGACCTGCTCCGGGTCGCGGCGCCGACGCGCCCAGCGCTCCCGGAGCGGGGCGCCCCACATCGAGGTCATGGCCGACCCTAAACCGGGGTCCGCGTTTGCCCGGCGACCGGTCCGGGGAAGCAGATCCACCGACACGGATCACCCGACACGAGCACGAGCACTGGAGGCCCCATGACCGAGCGCACCGGCGACGCCCCCGGCGACGAGGGCCCGGAGCCCTCGCTGACCGGCGGCGGGGGCGCGGGCACCGCCCGCGGCGACTACGACCACGAGGGCAACCCGCGCACGGGGAGCGACCGGAACGACGCCGGGGCCACCGACGACGCCGCCCGCGAGCTGGACCGGGAGGACGAGAGCGAGCCGACCCGCAGCGAGTAGGCCCCCGGAACGCGCGGCTCCTACGATCACCGCCGTGCCGACGCCGCTGATCCTCGACACCGACCCGGGCGTGGACGACGCCGTGGCCCTCGTCCTGGCCCTGCGCAGCCCGGAGCTCGACGTCCGGGCCGTCACGGTGACCTTCGGCAACGTCGGTCTCGAGCACACCCTGCCCAACGCCCGCCGGCTGGTCGCGCTGGCCGGGCGGCCGGAGGTCCCGGTCGCCCGCGGCGCCGCCCGCCCGCTGGTGCACCCGCAGCTCGAACGCGCCGCCCGCTGGCACGGCGCCGACGGTCTCGGCGGGCGCGCCGAGGCGCTGCCGGAGATGGCGCCGCTGGACCCGCGCCCGGCCGTCGAGCTGATGGCCGACGTGCTGCGGGCCGCCCCCGAGCCGGTCACGATCGCCGCGATCGGGCCCCTCACCAACTGCGCGGTGCTGCTCGCCGCCCACCCGGAGCTGGCCGACCGCATCGGCCGGTTGGTGATCATGGGTGGGTCGCTGCGGGGCGGCAACACCGCGGGCGCCGCGGAGTTCAACGTCTACGCCGACCCCGAGGCCGCCCACCGCGTCCTCACCCAGCCCGAGGTGCCCGTCACGCTCGTGCCGCTGGACCTCACGCTGCGGTGCGCGGCCGACGCCGACTGGGTCGCCGGGCTCGCCGCCGGCGGGCCGACCGGGGCGGTCCTCGCCGACGTGATCGCCGCCTACCGGGTCGCCTTCCGCGAGCACTACGGCCGGGACGCGGTCGCCCTGCACGACGCCGTCGCCCTGCTCGAGGCGATCCGGCCCGGCGTGCTGCACACCACGCCGTTGCCGCTGCTCGTGGCCTGCGACCTCGGGCCGGCGCGCGGCGTGGTGGTGCCCGACGGCCGGCCGGACGCGCCCGGTCCGCCCGTCGCGGTGGCCCTCGACGCCGACGTCGACGCCGTGCTCGGGGAGATCGCGGCGCGGCTGAAGGACCGAGAAGGACCGGGAGACCGGGACGGACCGGGAACGACGGGGTGAACCTCCCGGGTCGTGCACCGAAACGGTGATTCCGGACGTCCGGCACTCCCGCCGCCGTCGTGCGGCTCGGCATGATCTTCTCCGCGGGAGAGGGGGCCGGGGTGGAGCTGGCGGTGCTGGTCGTCGGGGCGCTGCCCGTGCCCGCTCCGCTCGTGGCGGCCGGCGCGGTTCCGCCCGCCGAGGCCCTCGCCGCGGCCCGGGCGCTGCGGCCGCAGGTCGTGCTGGTCGACGCGGACGCCGGGCCCGCGGCCCTGCACGCCGTCGAGACGCTCGCCGCGGAGCTGCCCGAGCTCCCGGTCGTCGGGGCGGGCGCGGGCCCCGAGCCCGTGCTCGACGTCGTCCGGGCGGGGGCGACGGGCTACGTCCTGCGCGACGACCCGGCCCTCGCCGAGGTCCTGCGGGCGGCGGCCTGCGGCGGACCGGCCTTCGGCGAGGGGCTGGCCGAGCGGGCGCTCGACGCCGCCGCGGGTGTGGACACGGAGACACCACGGCTCACCGAGCGGGAGTCCGAGGTGCTGCGGCTGGTCGTCGAGGGGCTCACGGCCCGGCAGATCGCGACCCGGCTCGTGCTCTCGCCGCGCACGGTGGAGAACCACATCCAGCGGACCCTGCGGAAGTTCGACGTCCCGGGACGGGCCGCGCTGGTCCGGTACGCGATCGAGCACGGGCTCGCGTAGTCGTCGCGGACGTGTGCGACCTGCGCGTTCGCCGGCCCGGTCAGCCTGCCGGCCGTCGCGGACGGGCGGTCGCGCTCGCCCCGAGCGCGGCGAACACACCGGCCACCACCGCGTCGGCGCATGCGCCACGCCGCCAGGTCGGGGAGACGGCCGCCAGGGCGAGGCAGCTCAGGGCGTGGAGTCCGTCGACCAGCGCCCCACCGGCCCGACAGCCGCGGGTGGGCACCACACGAGCAGCCGCGAGTTGGGTGAGGTGACGCGCGCCCAGGACCCGGACGACCGCGCGTGCGCGCGGAGTGGAGGGAGCGCGGAGGACGCCGACCACCGCCTCGGGACTCAGCAGCGAGATCAGGCCCCAGGCGCCGCGCGTCAGGTCGACACCGAGCCCGATCGCCTGCCGTGGGCGCCGGGTCGGCACGTCCCCCGACTCCGCCGGCCCGATCCGGTCGTCGGGCACGGCGGGCCGCGCGGGTGCGGGCATCTCGTCCTCCTCGGATCCCTGTCCGGCGGGCCCGGTCCTCCGGGTCCCGGCGGACGTGCCAGGGTCCCCCTCCGGGCGGATCGGGCAAACGCGGGCGACCTGTCGATCGCCCGACGACGGAGCGCGGGCCGAACACCCGCGCCGTTCAGTCGTCGGCCAGGCCCTGCTCGATGGCGTAGCGGACGAGCTGGGAGCGGTTGTGCAGCTGCAGCTTGCGCAGCGTGTTCTGGACGTGGCTCTCGACGGTGCGGTGCGACACGACCAGGCGCTCGCCGATCTGCCTGGCGGTGAGACCCTTCGCGACCAGCCGCAGCACCTCGGTCTCGCGTTCGGTCAGCGCGGGCACCGCGGGCTCGCCCGCGGGCCGCTGGGCGAGGCGGCGGTACTCGCCGAGCACCAGGCCTGCGAGCCCGGGCGTGAAGACGGGGACGCCGTCGGCCGTGCGGTGCACGGCGTCGACCAGCTCCTCGGCGCTCGCCGACTTGACCAGGTACCCGGTGGCGCCGGCCTTGAGCGCCTCCAGCACGTCGGCGTGCTCGCCGCTGGCCGAGAGCACCAGCACCCTGGTGTCCGGCAGCGCCTCAAGGATGCCGGCGATGGCGTCGACCCCGGACGTCCCGCCGAGGTTGAGGTCCATGAGCACGACCTGCGGACGGACCGCGGGGGCGATCCGGACGGCGGCCCCGGCGTCGGGCGCGGTGGCCACCACCTCCAGCCCACGCTCGCCCAGGTCCCGGGCCACGCCCTCGCGCCAGATGGGGTGGTCGTCGACCACCATGACGGTCACGCTCACACGTTCTCCCTGCGCCGGCCCGCCCGGACGGGGACCCGGATGGTCCACTCGGTGCCCCGGCCGGGCCCGGTGTCGAGCGCGAGGGTGCCGCCGAGGTCGGCCACGCGGCCGCGCATCGAGCGCGCCACCCCGAGCCGGCCCTGCTGCTCCGCCTCCGCGAGCCGGCCGGCGGGGATGCCGGGCCCGTCGTCGCGGACGGTGATCTCGACCGCGTCGTCGAGCTCCTCCACGAGGACCCAGGCCGGGGCGTCGGCGCCGACGTGCCGCTCGACGTTGGTCAGCGCGGCGTGGACCACGGCGTCGAGCTCCGCGACCACGCCGGCCGGCAGCTCGACCGGGTGCGCCGGCGCCGACACGGTCACCCGGCCCGACGCCCGCGCCCGCAGCGTGGCCGCGAGATCGCGCCGCCCCTCGGCGTCGACCCGGGCGTCGCCGCTCGTCAGCAGCGTGCGGAGGGCGATCTCCTGCTCCCCGGCGAGCGCGCCGAGCTCGGCCGCGGCCCCGCCCAGCTCCGCCCCGCGGCGGCCGACGTGCGCGAGGACCTGCAGCACGCCGTCGTGCACGGCCCGGGCCAGCCGCTCCCGCTCCGCGGCGGCGGCCTCCTCGGCGACGGCGCGGCGCACCCGTTCGGCGGCCCGGCGCAGCACGAGCGAGGCGTACCCGACGGTGAGCCCGGCGAGCGCGAGGATCTGGATGTCGTTGAGCTCGGTCAGGGTGGCCCGGGACTTGGCGACCACCAGCGCCGCGGAGATCACCGCCGCGGCCGCCACCCCGCCGGGGACGCGGTAGGCCACGGCGCAGGCGAGCACCGCGCCGGAGGTCCAGATCGAGCCCATGCCCGGCGCCGAGGCGTCGAGCTGGGCGTCGGTGACGATCAGCGGGGTGGTGAGCATGATCCCGGCGCTGACGGCGAGGTCGGCCAGCGCGAGCGGACCGCGCCGGCCCTCGAACCCCTCGCCGAGGTAGCCCCGGGCGAGCACCGCGGTCCAGGCCGTCATGACCGCGAGCACCAGGCCCGCCCCCACCGGGGAGGCGTAGTCGGCCATGTGGAGGACCGACACCCCGATCACCGTCGCCAGCGTGAGCACGCGGTAGACGACGACGCCGCGCCACAGCGGCTCGAGCGGGCGTTCCACGTCGATCAGTGTGGCGTGGACGGGGGCGCGGCGGAACACACGTCCCAGCGTGCAGCCCCGGGGCGGGCCTCGCGTCCGTAGTCCTACCGACGGGGCTTGGTGCCCGAGATCAGGGCGTTGTAGAACCACGCGCGCGGCAGCACCCGGCCCAACGCGGCGTCGAGCGCCGAGAGCCGCTGCCAGCCGTGGTAGGCGAACATCGCCCAGTTCCAGCCCAGCTTGCCCGGGGGCACCGCGGCCTCGAAGGTCCGCACCGGCCAGCCGAGCATCGCGGCGGTGAGCTCCTCGGTGACGACGCGGACGTCCCGGGCGCCGGCGCGCCCGGCCATCGCCTCGAGCTCGGCCGGGTCGAAGGTGTGGAGGTCGACGACCGCCTCGAGGGCGGCGGCCCGGCTGGACTCGTCGAGCTCGGTCTGCGGGCGGCGCCAGCCCTGCAGCGGCCCCAGCCTGGTGATCGTGGTCGCGGCCTTCCACGTCCACCGGGAGAGCGCGCGGGCGTAGGCGTCGCCGACGGTGGTCGGCTCGCCGGCGAACACGAACCGCCCGCCCGGCTCGAGCACGCGCAGCACCTCGCGCAGCGCGGCCTCGACGTCCGGGATGTGGTGCAGCACCGCGTGCCCGACGACCAGGTCGAAGGTGTCGTCGGGGTACGGGATGGTCTCGGCGTCGGCCACCGTGCCGTCGACCGGGAGGCCGAGGTGCTCGGCGTTGCGCAGTGCCGCCTGCACCATGCCCGGCGAGAGGTCGGTGACCGAGCCCTTCTCCGCCACGCCGGCCTGCATCAGGTTGAGCAGGAAGAACCCGGTGCCGCAGCCGAGCTCCAGGGCGTGCCCGTACGGGCGGCCGTCCCAGCCGGTGGCCAGGCGGAAGCGCCCGGCGGCGTAGTCGATGCAGCGCTCGTCGTAGCTGATCGACCACTTCTCGTCGTACGTGCCGGCTTCCCAGTCGTGGTAGAGCACGTTCGCCAGCTTGGGGTCGTTCCAGGCGGCCTCGACCTGCTCGGCCGTCGCGTGCGGGGTGGGGGCCTGGTCCGTACTCATGGGTAGCGACCCTAGCCCGCGGGCGCGACGACCCGCGGCGGGACCGGGACCCGCATCAGGTCCGCGGCGACGACGAGCTCGCCGCCGAACACCTCGCCGGCCTCGGCCGCGAACCGCTCCGGCTCGGTGTAGCGCTGGGAGAAGTGCGTGAGGACGAGGGTGCGTACGCCGCACTCCGCCGCCACGCCCGCGGCCTGGCGGGCGGTGAGGTGGCCGAAGGCGTGGGCCAGGTCGGCGTCCTCGTGCAGGAAGGTCGACTCGATGACCAGCATGTCGGCGCCCTCGGCCAGCGCGTACACGCCGTCGCACAGCCGGGTGTCCATGACGAAGGCGAACACCTGCCCGGGCCGGGGCGCGCTGACCTCCTCGAGCCGCACGCCGTCGAGCTCCCCGCGGGCCTGCAGCTCGCGCACGCGCGGCCCGGTGATGCCGGCGCGGGCCAGGGCGTCGGGCAGCATGCGGCGACCGTCGGGTTCCACGAGCCGGTAGCCGAAGGCCTCGACCGGGTGCTCCAGGCGGCGGACCTCCAGGGTGCCGACCTCGTCCCGGGCGACCACCCCGTCCCGGTCGTGCGGGTGTTCGCGCAAATCGGCGCGCTCGCGGTAGGAGGTGGCGTAGCGGAGCCGGGTGAAGTGCTCCTGCCCCGACGCCGGGAAGTGCACGTGGACGGGGTGCGCGACCTCGTCGAGGGAGAGCCGCTGCACCACGCCGGGCACGCCGAGGCAGTGGTCGCCGTGCATGTGGGTCAGGCAGATCCGGGTGACCACGCTCGCGGCGACGCCGGCGAACAGCATCTGCCGCTGGGTGCCCTCGCCCGGGTCGAACAGCAGACCCGCGGAGGCGGAGCGGGCGGAGCCGGCCGTCGGCGCCGAGTCCCAGCGCAGCAGGTAGCCGTTGTGGTTGCGGGTGCGCGTGGGCGCCTGGCTCGCCGTCCCCAGCACCACCAGCTCCCGCGCGCCCACGGGCCGCGACGCTACCCAAGAGCGATGACGAGCGAGCGGCACTTTCGCTCTCCACCGGACGAAAGCGCCGTTCGCTCACCCGGCCGGGGGGCCTACCGGCCGGTGAAGCTCGCCTTGCCCGGGCCGTTCTCGATGAAGGAGCGCATGCCGATGCCGGCGTCGTCGCTGGCGAACACCCCCGCGAACAGCTCGGACTCGAGGTCCAGGCCGGTGCGCAGGTCGGTGTCCAGGCCGCCGTCGATCGCCTTCTTCGCCGCGGCGTAGGCCAGGGCCGGGCCCGCGGTGAACTGCGAGACGTACTCGACGGACCGGGAGTAGACCTCGTCGGCCGGGACGACCTCGTCGACCAGCCCGATCGCCAGCGCCTCCTGCGCGTCGACGAACCGGCCCGTGTAGATCAGGTCCTTCGCCCGCGACGGGCCGACGAGCCGGGCCAGCCGCTGGGTGCCGCCGCCGCCGGGGAAGATGCCGAGCAGGATCTCCGGGAAGCCGAGCTTGGCGTTGTCGCCCGCGATGCGGCGGTCGGCGCCGAGCGCGACCTCGAGGCCGCCGCCGAGCGCGTAACCGGTCACCGCCGCCACCGTGGGCTTCGGGATGATCGAGAGCGCGCCGAGGCCGGCGGAGAGCGCGCGGGCCCGCGGGGCCATGTCGGAGTAGGACATGGTCGCCATCTCCTTGACGTCCGCGCCCGCCGCGAGCGTCTTCTCGCCGCCGTAGACGATCACGGCGCGGACGTCCTCCCTGGTCGCGGCCTCCTGCGCGACCTGCAGCAGCTCCGCCTGGACCTGCCGGTTGAGCGCGTTCATGGGCGGCCGGTCCAGCCGGATCGTGCCCACCCCGTTGTCGACCTCGAGCCTCACGAATTCCGTCACGCGGGGACCCTAACCCGGCCGCCGGGCGCGAGGGCCCGGCCGCTCACCCGACGGGGAGGGCCGGGTTCACCTCCCGATCAGCGCAGCCAGGCCGTGTAGCGCCCGCGCCGGCGCTGCACGGCCAGCGGCAGGCCGAAGGTGGCGGAGAGGTTGTCGTCCGTGAGGACGTCGTCGAGCAGGCCGGCGGCCACGACCTTCCCGCCGCGCAGCAGCAGGCCGTGCGAGTACCCCGGCGGGATCTCCTCGACGTGGTGGGTGACCAGGACGGACGCCGGGGCGTCGGCGTCGAGCGCGAGCGTGGACAGCCGGGAGACGAGGTCCTCGCGGCCGCCGAGGTCCAGGCCGGCGGCCGGCTCGTCGAGCAGCAGGAGCTCGGGGTCGGTCATCAGCGCCCGGGCGATCAGCACCCGCTTGCGCTCGCCCTCGGACAGCGTCCGGTACTCGCGGTCGGCGAACCCGGCCATGCCGAGCTGCTCGAGCAGGTGCCCGGCGCGGTCGGTGTCCTGCGCGTCGTACCGCTCCCGCCAGCGGCCGAGCACGCCGTACCCGGCGCTGACCACGACGTCGGACACCCGCTCGTCGCCCGGGATCCGGATGCCGAGGTTGGCCGAGGTCAGCCCGATCCGCGGGCGCAGCTCGAACACCGCGACCCGGCCCAGCCGCTCGCCGAGGACCTCGACGGTGCCGGAGGTCGGGTGCATCTCCGCGGCGGCCAGGCGCAGCAGCGTGGTCTTGCCGGCGCCGTTGGGACCGAGGACGACCCAGCGCTCGTCGAGCTCGACCTGCCAGTCGACCGAGTCGAGCAGCACGGTCTTCCCACGGCGGACGGTGACGCCGCGCATGTCGATCACGAGATCGGACAGATCGGGTGTGACGCTCTGCACGGAGGTTTCTGCGCCGGCGGGCGATCCGGGGGAACTCACCCCCTTATCCTCGCCGATCGTGCCTGTCTTCCCGTTGGGTGCCCACGTCGACGACACCGGGGTGCGGTTCGCCGTGGCCTCGACCAGCGCCGACGCCGTCGAGGTGTGCCTCGTGGACGGTGCGCCCGGGGAGCTGGTCGAGCGGCGGGTGGAGCTGACCGAGCGGACCTTCGGGGTGTGGCACGGGCACGTGCCGGGGGTGGGGCCGGGGCAGCGCTACGGCTTCCGGGTGTACGGCCCCTACCGCCCGTGGGAGGGCCACCGGTTCAACCCGCACAAGATCCTCGTCGACCCGTACGCGCGGCGGATCACCGGGCAGGTGACCGACCTCGCGGCCGCCCGTGGCTGGGTCGACGACCCGATGACCGGGCCGCCGAGCACGGTCGACTCGCTCGGGGCCGTGCCGTTGTCCGTGATCGAGGCGCCCGACGACGTGCCCCTGCCGCCGCGCCCGGACGTCCCGTGGTCCGAGACCGTGATCGCCGAGCTGCACGTGAAGGGCTACACCGCGCGGCACCCGGAGGTCCCGCCGGAGCTGCGCGGGACGTACCTCGGGCTGGCACACCCCGCCGTCGTGGGGCACCTGCAGCGGATCGGGGTCACCGCCGTCGAACTGCTGCCGGTGTGTGCCGCGGCCTCGGAACCCGCGCTGGTCGAGCGCGGCGCACGCAACTTCTGGGGCTACTCGACGCTCGGCTTCCTCGCCCCGCACGGCGCCTACGCGAGCACGCCCGGCGCCGAGACCGTCGAGTTCCGGTCCATGGTGGACGCGCTGCACGCGGCGGACATCGAGGTGATCCTCGACTTCGTCCCGAACCACACGTGCGAGGGCGGCGTCGGCGGCGTGACGCTCTCCTACCGCGGCCTCGACGCCCGCGCCTACTACTCGCTGGGCGGCCTCGGGCACGACGCCGACATCACCGGCACCGGCAACACGCTCGACGCCGGCTCCCCCACCGTGATCCGGCTGGTGTGCGACGCGATGCGGCACTGGGTCACCCGCTACGGCGTCGACGGCTTCCGCATCGACCTCGCCTCGGTGCTCGGCCGGCCGCACTCCGGCCCGTTCGACCCGAGCTCCGCGCTGCTCACGGCGATCGCGCAGGATCCCGTGCTGTCGACCTGCAAGCTCATCGCCGAGCCGTGGGACGCCACCGGCGAGGGCTACCGGGTCGGCGGGTTCGGGGTCGCGTGGTCGGAGTGGAACGGCCGCTACCGCGACGCCGTGCGGGACTTCTTCCGCGGGCACGGGCACATCGGCGAGCTGGCCTCGCGGGTCACCGGCAGCTCGGACCTCTACGCACTGTCCGGGCGGCGGCCGTGGGCGTCGGTGAACTTCGTGACCGCGCACGACGGCTTCACCCTGCGCGACCTCGTCTCCTACGAACGCAAGCACAACGAGGCCAACGGCGAGCAGAACCGGGACGGCACGGACGACAACCGCTCGCAGAACTTCGGCGTGGAGGGCGAGACCTCGTCGCCGGTCGTCCGGGCGCGGCGACGCGCCGCGGCGCGGGCCATGCTCGGCACCCTGCTGCTGTCGATCGGGACGCCGATGCTCCTCGGCGGCGACGAGCGCTGGCGGACCCAGCACGGCAACAACAACGCCTACTGCCTCGACGACGAGACCACCTGGGTCGACTGGGAGCCGGACGAGCTCGACCCGGGGGCGGCCGAGGCGATGACCCGGTTCGTCGCACGGGTCGCCGCGATCCGCCGGTCCTCCCCCGCCCTGCACCGCGACCGCTTCCTCCGCGAGGAGGAGGTGCTGTGGTGGCACCCGTCGGGACGCCAGCTGACCCGCGACGACTGGCACGACGCCCACGCCCGCTCCCTCGGCCTGCTCGCCGGCGAATGGGTCTTCCTGCTGCACGCGGGTGCCGCGGGTACGGCCTGCGTCCTGCCGCGCGGCGGCTCGCCCCTGGTCCCGGTGCTCGACACCACCCAGGAGGACGGGATCCCGGCCACGGCGCGCCCCCTGCGCCCGGGGAGCACCATCACGCTCCCTCCGCACTCCCTCCTGCTCCTGCGACGCATCGCGGGCTGATCGTTCCCGCCGGACGGCCGTACCCGCGGGG
Organism: Pseudonocardia lutea; assembly: GCF_042658055.1. Lineage (NCBI taxonomy): Bacteria > Bacillati > Actinomycetota > Actinomycetes > Pseudonocardiales > Pseudonocardiaceae > Pseudonocardia > Pseudonocardia lutea. The sequence continues at coordinate 66,865 of NZ_JBHSQK010000008.1, read as the reverse complement.
CGAACGGCCCAACTTCGGCGCGCCCGAGTTTGTCCCTCCGAGTCCGTCGGGCATCCGCGGCCACCCCGCCGACCATGGCGGGGCCGCGGCGGCCGGGTCCGCCGCGCGAGCCAGGAGGACGCGTGGTGGAAACGGGACGGCACCTCGGCCGCGGGCTCGCGGTCGGGGCACTGGTCGGCGTGACCGGCAGGCTCCTCTCCGCACGCCGGCGGCCCGGCCCGACCTGGCTGATGCCGGTCACCGCGGCGGGTGCGGCCCTGCTGGGGATGGTGGCGGCGGCGCGGGCGCCCCGCACGAGCGACGAGGAGCGGCACGATGGGTGACGGGACGGGGCCCTCGGACCTGGCCGACATCAGCGGCTACATCATGCTGGGCAGCAAGAAGCTGACGCTGCGCATCAGGGTCGAGGAGACGGGCGAGGCCCAGGTCGACGCCGACCTGGCGGGCGAGGGCGGGGACGCCGCCGAGGAGCAGGCCTGGGCGGCCGGCCCCGGGTCCGAGCAGGACGGTGAGCAGGACCGGGGCGCCGACGACGAGGCCACCCCGGACGAGCTGGAGGACGAGGTCTCGCCGGACGAGCTCGGGGACGAGGCCGAGGAGCCCGAGGAGCCCGGCGAGCCCGAGGGCGCGGCGGCGTCCGACGAGGACACCGAGCCGGAGGAGGCCGACGAGTCCGACCGGTCCGCCGAGGACCTCGGGGAGTCCGACGAGGACACGGAGGGCGCCGAGGACAGCGAGGACGCCGAGGGCGCCGAGGAGCTCGACGACGAGGCCGAGTACGACGAGGCGGGCGACGAGGACGAGGCCGAGGGCGACTTCGACGAGGGCGAAGCAGACGAGGCCGATGAGGCCGACGAGCTCGAGGACGAGGTCGAGGACGAGGTCGAGGACGAGGTCGAGGACGAGGTCGAGGACGCCGACGAGGACGAGGACGACGAGTCCGACGAGCTCGCCGACGACGAGTCCGACGAACTCGCCGACGAGGACTCGGAGGAGTCCGACGAGGACGAGTACGACGACGAGGCCGACGAGCTCGAGGACGACGCCGGCGAGGACGAGCTCGAGGACGACGCCGGCGAGGACGAGCTCACCGAGGACGACGAGGACGAGTACGACGACGAGCCCGGCGCCGAGGACGAGTACGACGAGGACGTCGAGGGCGAGGACGAGGACGAGGACGAGGACGTCGAGGGCCGCACCGACTCCGACGACGAGTACGCCGGGGACGACGAGACCGACGAGACCGACGAGACCGACGAGCTCGAGGACGACGCCGGCGAGGACGAGGCCGACGACGAGGCCGACGACGAGGCCGAGGACGAGACCGAGGACGTCGACGACGGGTACGACGAGGAGACCGACTCCGAGGACACCGCGGAAGCCGGCGACGAGTACGACGACGAGTACGACGACGAGTACGACGACGAGTACGACGACACCGACGAGGACGCCGAGGGCGACGAGACGGACGAGGTCGACACGGCCCGGCCCGGGTCGTCCGGATCCGAGGACGACGGCGACACTGCAGACACCGCCGACGCCGAGGACACCGCCGAGGACACCGCCGGAGACACCGACGGAGACACCGACGGGGACAGCGACGGGGACGGCGCTGTCGATCGGGGCAGCCCGTCCGAGGACGAGCTGCGCGACCTCCTCGTCCATCGCGCCCGCCCTGCACGCTCGGAACGGGAGCGGGTGGCGTCGGACCGCGGGGCTCGGGCGTCCCGGACAACCCGCGGCGGGGCGGCGGGGCGGCGCAGCGGGCAGCAGCGCACCGCACGTCGGCGGGGGGGCGGCGCGGAGGGCGCGAGCTGAGTCCACCCGGGCTGCGCCGCCCGGCGGTGCGCCTGTTGGGCCGGTCGCCCGTTCTCGCTGGTCGAAGTGGACGCCGTCCGCGCGAGCGGGTGTGTCGGTCCGCGCGCTCGGGTACGTGCGCAGCACGCTTCACCGCGAGCGGGCGACGCCGCCCGCCGTCGACGAAGGCGGAGGTGGTCCGTGGCCAGGCGCACCAGCGACCGTGACCGCGACTTCGCGCTCAGCCGCGTGATCGCGATCGTCAACGACAAGGGCGGGGTGGGGAAGACCTCCCTCGCCGCGAACCTGGGCGGGCAGTTCGCCGGCGCCGGCTACCGCACCCTGCTCCTCGACCTCAACCGCCAGGCCAACCTCGCCGACGACCTGGGCTACCGCGGCTCCGACATCGACGACGAGGGCGCCGGGCTGCTCGGCGCGATCGTCGCCGGGACGCCGCTGCGGCCGGCGGAGGACGTCCGGCCGCAGCTCGACGTCGTGTGCGGTGGCGCCCGCCTGGAGGACCTCACCCCGATCATGGTGTCCCGGCTGCAGCACCACGGGCGCGAGGCGTTCCGGGTGCTGGGCGACGTGCTCGCCCCCGTGGCCGCCGGCTACGAGGTGGTGTTCATCGACTGCCCGCCGGAGTCGACCATCCTCACCGACCTCGCGCTGGCGTCGGCGCGCTGGGTGCTGATGCCCACGAAGTCCGATCTGGGCGGGCTCCTCGGCATGACGCTGGTCGCCGAGCGGTTCGCCCTCGCCCGCGAGATCAACGCCCGGCTCGGGCTGCTCGGTGTGGTGCTGTTCGCGACGGGCAGCCGCGCCCGCGCCGTCCAGGGCGAGGCCCTCGCGGCGATCGACGAGGCCTTCGGCGGCTCCTCGCCCCGGTTCGAGACCACCATCCGGCACGCGGAGCGCACCGCCCAGGACGCGCGGCGCCTCGGCAAGCTCGCCCACGAGCTGGAGGTCGAGGCGGCCGCCCAGCCCGCCTGGTGGGAGGAGCTCCGCACGGGCAGCCGCACCCGGCGGATCTCCGCCACGGCCGCGAGCGTCGCCGGCGACTACCGCGCGCTCGGCATCGAGGTGCTCACCGCGCTGCAGGCCGCCGAGGACGCGGAGAAGACCGGGAAGTCCCGGCGTCCCCGTGCCGGGGCACGGCGGAAGGCCCGCGCGTGAACCGGCCCACCCGCGACCTGTCCTCGACGTTCGGGACCGCGGCCGCCGGCCTGCGCCCCGCGCGACGCCGGCGCCGGGCTGCGCCGGCGGACGACCGCGGGGAGTCGCGGGCCGGCGCCGGGCCACGACGGGACGACAACGCGAACGACACGACCGACCCGGCCGACGACACCACCCGCCGCCTCCCGGACACCACGACCGCCGGCACCACGACCGCCGACACCACGACCGCCGACACCAGGACCGCGGACCGCAACGACATCCCCGACAACCTCACCGACGACACCACCGACGACACCACCGACGACGGCACCACCGCCGGCTCCGACGAACCGGCCGGCACCGCGACCCCCACCGACGCCGACCACACCGACGACACGAGGAGCGGAGCGATCACCACCGACGACAGGACCGGCCACCGCACCTACTCCGACGCGAGCCGGGCGAACGGACGCTCCCCGGCTCCGGCCGGGGGTCCCGTGGAGCGCAACGGCCGCCCGGAGCCGCGCCGCACCCGCACGCCGGGGCGTTCGGGAGGCCCGGACCGGCGCCGCGCTTCCCGCCCCCGCTACGGCGAGGTGCGCCTGCGCGACGCCCGGCAACTGGACCTCCTGATCCTCGCCGTCGTCGAGGGCCGACCGGAGAACGGACGCGTGGTGCACGAGACGATCCGGAGGCGCAGCGACGGCGTGTTCCAGCCCTCGTTGCAGGGCACCTACCACCGGCTGCACCGGCTCAAGAACGACCGGCTGATCACCCTGGGGCCCGACAGGCGGCACTACCGGCTCACCCCGCTCGGCGAGCGCATCCTGGCCGCCCGCCGCCGCGAGTGGGCGGCCTTCGCGCACGGCGTCGACCGCATCGTGGGGCCCCCTGACTCCTGACGCGGCAACCCCGGGTGGACCGCGCACGGCCGCGGACACCGGCGAGGCCGGTGACCACGGCGCCCTCCGCGGCGTAATCTCCCGGCCATGCCGCGTTACGAGTTCCGCTGCCGCGAGTGCACCACGACCTTCGAGGTCGACCGCCCCATGGCCGCGGCCTCGGACCCCGCCGACTGCCCGCACGGCCACAGCGACACCGTCAAGCTGCTCTCGACCGTCTCGCTCGGCGGCCGCGCCGGCGCCGCCCCGGCCATGGCCCCGACGGGGGGCGGGGGCGGCTGCTGCGGCGGGGCCTGCGGCTGCGGCTGACCCGACTCGAACCCGGCCGACCGACGCGGGGTGATCAGCGCGGGGTGATCAGCGCGGGATCAGCGTGTTCTGCCGCGCCACGATCCACCAGCGCCCCTGCTCCCGCACCAGCACGTAGAGCGCCGACATCGTGTGGTCGAGGTCGATGGGCGCGCCCTCGGCGTCGACGGCGCGGGCCAGCTTGCGCACGAGGGCGACGTCCGGGCGCACGAAGGTGACGTCGTCGATCTCGTAGCGCGCGTACTGGTCCTTCAGGAACCCGGTCACCGCCTGCGCGTGCACCTCGCGCAGCGCGGCGAGCCCGGCGGTCGCCCGCCCGTTCACCCCCACGGCCACCGCGTTCGCGGCGAAGTGCCTGGTCATCAGCTCGGCGTCGTTGGTGTTCAGCCCCGTCTCGACGTCGGCGATCACCTGCCGGAGCGCGGTCAGGTCGGCGGTGTGGTCGGCGTCGTCGGAGACGGACGGAGCGGTGTCCACGGAGGTCATGCGGACACCCTCGGACCTCGACCCGACTCGAGGTCAACCCCTCCCTCCCTGCGAACGGCACCCTCGCTCACCGGCGATGAGCGGGAGTGCCGTTCGGCTGCCCGAGCTAGGCCAGGACGACCTTGCCCAGCTCGGCGGAGGACGCCAGGAGCGGGTGCTGCGGGAGGACCCGGACCGTGTAGCCCGCGAGCCCCGCGTGCGGCAGCGGGACCACGGCCTCGAACCGGTCCGAGCCGTCCGTGGCGCCCACGTGCTTCATCGCGACCCGCACGGTGTCGTCGAGCTCGTCCGCCTCGTCGACCCGGCCGACGATCGCCTCGACGATCACGTCCTCCGGCGAGAGGCCGCCGAGGTCGACCGCGGCCCGCACAGTCATCGGCGCCCCGACGACCGGGGTGTCCGGCAGGCCGGACGCGTCGACCCCGCTGACCTGGACCTTCGTCCACGCGGTGGCGAGCTTCTCCCGGTAGGCCGCGATCTCCTTCGCCCCGGCGTACTCGGAGGCCGTGACGGTCCGCGCGGCCTCGGCGGCGGGGGCGTACCAGTCCTCGACGTACTCACGCACCATCCGGGTGGCCTGCACCTGCGGGCGCAGCGTCTCCCAGGTGTGTCGGACCAGCGCGGTCCACTTCGGCGGCACCCCGGCGTCGCGCTCGTAGAAGGCGGGCGCGACCTGGGTGGCGAGCAGCTCGTAGAGCGCCTGGGCCTCGAGGTCGTCCCGCTTGTGCGGGTCGTCGATGCCGTCCGCGGTCGGGATGGCCCAGCCGTTGCGCCCGTCGTAGAGCTCGTCCCACCAGCCGTCCCGGATGGAGAGGTTGAGCCCGCCGTTGAGCGCCGACTTCATGCCCGAGGTCCCGCAGGCCTCGAGCGGGCGCAGCGGGTTGTTCAGCCACACGTCGCAGCCCCAGTACAGGTACCGGGCCATCGACATGTCGTAGTCCGGCAGGAACACGATCCGGTGCCGCACGGCCGGGTCGTCCGCGAACCGGACGATCTGCTGGATCAGCGCCTTGCCGCCGTCGTCGGCCGGGTGGGACTTGCCCGCGACGATCAGCTGCACCGGGCGGTGCGGGTCGAGCAGCAGGTCCCGGAGCCGGGCCTGGTCGCGCAGCATCAGGGTGAGCCGCTTGTAGGTCGGCACGCGGCGGGCGAAGCCGACGGTGAGCACCTCGGGGTCGAAGACGTGGTCGGTCCAGCCGAGCTCCGGCGTCGACGCCCCGCGCTCCAGCCAGGCGGCCCGCACGCGGCGGCGGACCTCGTCGACCAGCCGGGCGCGCAGGGCGTTGCGCAGGCCCCACAGCTCGGCGTCGCCGACGTGGTCGAGCGGGGCGCCGGGCTCGCCGATCAGGCCGGAGACCTCGGCCGCCTCCCAGGTGTGGCCGTGCACGCCGTTGGTGACCGAGCCGATCGGCACCTCCTCGGCGTCGAAGCCGCGCCAGAGCCCGCCGAACATCCCGCGCGAGACCTCGCCGTGCAGCTTCGAGACGCCGTTGGCCCGCTGCGCGAGCCGCAGCCCCATGTGCGCCATGTTGAACATGGCCGGGTCGTCCTCGGCGCCCATCGCGAGCAGCCGGTCCGTGGGGAGGCCGGGCAGCAGCGCGTCGGTGAGGTAGCGGCGCACCAGGTCGACGGGGAAGCGGTCGATGCCCGCGGGCACCGGCGTGTGCGTGGTGAAGACCGTGCCGGAGCGCACCGCCGAGAGCGCCTGGTCGAAGTCGAGGCCCTTCGCGGTCCGCAGCTCCCGGATGCGCTCGAGGCCGAGGAAGCCGGCGTGGCCCTCGTTGGTGTGGAACACCTCGGGCCCGGGGTGCCCGGTCGCGGCGCAGTAGGCCCGCACGGCCCGGACCCCGCCGACCCCGATCAGGATCTCCTGCTTGATCCGGTGGTCCTGGTCGCCGCCGTAGAGCCGGTCGGTGACGGTCCGCAGGTCGGCGTCGTTGGCCTCGATGTCGGCGTCGAGCAGCAGCAGCGGCACCCGTCCGACGGCGGCCTGCCACACCCGGGCGGCCAGCGTGCGGCCCTCCGGCATGGCGACCTCGACGATCACCGGCGCGCCGTCGGCGCCGGTGAGCAGCTGCAGCGGCAGGCCCTGCGGGTCGAGGACCGGGTAGTGCTCGAGCTGCCAGCCGTCGAGGGAGAGCGACTGGCGGAAGTACCCGGACTGGTAGAGCAGCCCGACGCCGATCAGCGGCACCCCGAGGTCCGACGCGGCCTTGAGGTGGTCCCCGGCCAGCACGCCCAGGCCGCCGGAGTAGTTCGGCAGCACCTCGGACACGCCGAACTCCATGGAGAAGTAGGCGATCGCGTCCGGGAGCCCCTCCCGGCCCTGGTACCAGCGGTCCTCGGTGAGGTAGCGCTCCAGGTCGGCGGCCAGGCCGGTGACGGTGCCGACGAGGTCGGCGTCCTCGGCCAGCTCGGTGAGCCGCGCCGTCGGGATCTCGCCCAGCAGCCGGACCGGGTCCTCCCCCGAGCGCTCCCACGCGTCGGGGTCGAGCGAGGCGAACAGCTCGCGGGTGGCCGGGTGCCAGCTCCACCGCAGGTTGGTCGCCAGGGTCTGCAGCGGGGCCAGTCGCTCGGGCAGCTGGGCACGGACGGTGAAGCGGCGGAGGGCTCTCACGGGGCCGGAGACTAGTACGGGATCGGTACGTGGACCGATCCAGCCCAGGTCAGGACCCCTGCTGCGCCGACCGGACGAGGACGGTCGCCGGCAGCGCGGGCGAGGCGTCGTCGCCCGCGCCGGGCCCGGCTCGCCGCGGCCACACCGCCTGACGAGGGCGCTCGATCGGGTGGAGCACGAGCGACCCGCGGAGCTCCTCGAACGGGTGGTCGCTCACCCCGACGCACCAGCGGCCGGACACGCAGCGCTACCGCACCGACCGCTCACCGACGGGCGCTCGCCGGGCGGTCGCGACGCGTCGGTGAAGAGCATGTGAACCTGTGCCACCACGCCCGGTCCCGTTACGCGCAGCGGTGGACGGGGTAGGTACGGTTGTGACGCACGCGATGCGGGGCGTCCGCGTGCGAAATCCGACGAACGAGCTGCGGGGGTGGACGTCGATGACCGGTCGGCTGGGGATCGATGACGTCAGTCCCGCGGTGGGCGACGGCCGTCATCCCAGCAAGGCCGTGGTCGGCGAGGTGATCCCGGTCCGCGCCACCGTCTGGCGCGAGGGGCACGACGCCGTCGCCGCCAACGTGGTCTGGAAGCGGCTCGGCTCCACCGCGCAGGCCGAGCACGTGCGGATGCTGCCGGACGGGGTCGGGACGGACCGCTTCGTGGCCACCGTGGTGCCCGACGAGCCCGGGCTGTGGACCTTCCGGGTGGACGCCTGGAGCGATCCGTGGGCCACCTGGCGGCACGCGGTCGAGGCCAAGCTGAGGGCCAACCAGAGCGCGGACGAGCTGGCCAACGACCTGGAGACCGGCGCGCGGCTGCTGCAGCGCGTGGGCCGCCGCCCCAGCGAGCGCGCCAACCGGGACCTTCTCTTCGGCGCCGCGAACGCGCTCCGCGACACCGCGCTGCCGCTGCACTCCCGCGTCGCCCCGGCGCTGTTCCCGGCCGTGCACGCGATCATGACCGAGCGCCCGGTGCGCGAGCTGATCACCCGCGGCCGCACCCAGCAGGTCTACGTGGACCGCGAGCGGGCGCTGTTCGGCTCCTGGTACGAGTTCTTCCCCCGCTCCACCGGCGGGCGGGACGAGACCGGCCGCGCCGTGCACGGCTCGTTCGTCACCGCGGCGAAGGAGCTCGACCGGATCGCCGCCATGGGCTTCGACGTCGTGTACCTCCCGCCGATCCACCCCGTCGGCACGGTGCACCGCAAGGGCCGCAACAACTCCGTGCACGCCGAGCCCGGCGACGTGGGCTCCCCGTGGGCCATCGGCAGCAAGGACGGCGGGCACGACGCGATCGACCCCGAGCTCGGCACGATCGACGACTTCGACTCCTTCGTCGCCCGCGCCAAGGACCTCGGCATGGAGGTCGCGCTCGACTTCGCGCTGCAGTGCGCGCCGGACCACCCGTGGGTCGAGGCCCACCCGGAGTGGTTCACCGTGCGCCCGGACGGGTCGATCGCCTACGCGGAGAACCCGCCCAAGAAGTACCAGGACATCTACCCGATCAACTTCGACAACGACCCGGCCGGGCTCTACGCCGAGGCGCTGCGGGTCGTGCTGCACTGGGTCGAGCACGGGGTCCGGATCTTCCGGGTGGACAACCCGCACACCAAGCCGCCGAACTTCTGGCACTGGCTGATCTGGCAGGTCAAGGCCCGCTACCCGGACGTGCTGTTCCTGGCCGAGGCGTTCACCCGCCCGGCCCGGCTGTTCGGGCTCGCGCGGCTGGGCTTCACCCAGAGCTACACCTACTTCACCTGGCGCACGGAGAAGGAGGAGCTGGCCGAGTTCGCGCTCATGCACGCCGAGCGCGCGGACGAGTGCCGGCCCAACCTCTTCGTCAACACCCCGGACATCCTCCACGAGTCGCTGCAGACCGGCGGCCCGGCGATGTTCGCGATCCGGGCCGTGCTGGCCGCGACGATGTCGCCGACCTGGGGCGTGTACTCCGGCTTCGAGCTCTTCGAGGGCACCCCGGTCAAGCCGGGCAGCGAGGAGTACCTCGACTCGGAGAAGTACGAGCTGCGCCCACGGGACTTCCAGGCCGCGCTCAACGAGGGCCGCTCGCTCGAGCCCTTCCTGGGCCGGCTCAACGAGATCCGCCGCGCCCACCCGGCGCTGCAGCAGCTGCGCGAGATCCACTTCCACGAGGTGGACAACCCCGAGCTGCTCGTCTACTCGAAGCGGGACCCGGCCTCGGGCGACACGGTGATCGTGGTCGTCACGCTCAACTCGCACGAGGTGCGCGAGGGCACGGTCCGGCTCGACATGCCGGAGCTGGGGCTGGGCTGGGACGACTCGTTCACGGTGACCGACGAGATCACCGGGGACATCTTCCGCTGGCAGGAGCGCAACTACGTGCGCCTGCAGCCACTGGAGAACGTCGCGCACATCCTGCGCGTGCACCGGGCCTGACCCCCGGCTCCTGCCCGACACCACCGACGACGCCGGTCCCGCTCCGCGGGGCCGGCGTCGTCGCGTTCCCGGAAGCTCGCCGTCGTGGTGGTGCTCGTCCTCGGCGGCGTCGCCCTGCTGGCTCTCACCGGCACGCTCGGACCGCTCGCCACCGGGCCGGGCGCCACGGCCTCGTCCTCGGGCTCGTCCTGGCCGGCGGGCTCACCGCCGTCGCACCCGGCGAGGCACGGGTGGTGCAGCTGTTCGGCCGCTACCTCGGCACGATCCGGACCAGCGGCTTCCGCTGGCGCATCGGCGCGGCCGCCCCGGGCAGCCGGCCGGCCGGAGCGCCTGTACCTGCCGGGCTACGACTCGAGCCACACCGCCACCGTCGCCGCCTCGTCGGGCGGCCGAGGCCCGACGGGGCGCGTGCCGACGCACCCGGTGGTTGCGGCGGCTCCGACCTGAGAAACCGGGCCGGCCCGGATAGAGTCCGCAACCGATGAGTGAGACGGTCGAGACGGACAGCGGCGAGGTCGTCGTCAACGAGCCCGACGCCGAGGACTACGCGCACGCGCGCGCCCTCGAGGTGGACTCGGAGTGGTTCAAGACGGCCGTGTTCTACGAGGTGCTCGTCCGGGCGTTCAACGACTCGAACCGGGACGGGTTCGGTGACCTGCGCGGGCTCACCGAGAAGCTGGACTACCTCCAGTGGCTCGGGGTGGACTGCCTGTGGCTGCCGCCCTTCTACGACTCCCCGCTGCGGGACGGCGGCTACGACATCCGGGACTTCCGCGCGGTGCTGCCCGAGTTCGGCACCGTCGAGGACTTCGTCGTGCTGCTCGACGAGGCGCACAAGCGCGGGATCCGGGTGATCACCGACCTCGTCATGAACCACACCTCGGACCAGCACCCGTGGTTCGAGGCCTCGCGCCGCGACCCCGAGGGGCCGTACGGCGACTTCTACGTCTGGTCGGACGACGACACCCGCTACCCCGAGGCGCGGATCATCTTCGTCGACACCGAGTCGTCGAACTGGACCTACGACCCGGTCCGCGGCCAGTTCTACTGGCACCGCTTCTTCTCCCACCAGCCGGACCTCAACTACGACAACCCGGCCGTGCAGGAGGCGATGATCGACGTCCTGCGGTTCTGGCTGGACCTCGGGATCGACGGCTTCCGGCTCGACGCCGTGCCGTACCTCTACGAGCGCGACGGCACGAACTGCGAGAACCTCACCGAGACGCACGCCTTCCTCAAGCGCTGCCGCAAGGTGATGGACGACGAGTACCCCGGCCGGGTCATGCTCGCCGAGGCCAACCAGTGGCCGTCGGACGTGGTGGAGTACTTCGGCGACCCCGAGGTCGGCGGCGACGAGTGCCACATGGCCTTCCACTTCCCGCTGATGCCCCGCATCTTCATGGCGGTCCGCCGGGAGAACCGCTTCCCGATCTCGGAGATCCTGGCCCAGACCCCCGCGATCCCGTCCAACGCGCAGTGGGGCATCTTCCTGCGCAACCACGACGAGCTCACGCTCGAGATGGTCAGCGACGAGGAACGCGACTACATGTACGCGGAGTACGCCAAGGACCCGCGGATGAAGGCGAACATCGGCATCCGCCGCCGGCTCGCCCCGCTGCTGGAGAACGACCGCAACCAGCTCGAGCTGTTCACCGCGCTGCTGCTCTCGCTGCCCGGCTCCCCGGTCCTGTACTACGGCGACGAGATCGGGATGGGCGACAACATCTGGCTCGGCGACCGCGACGCGGTCCGCAGCCCGATGCAGTGGACCCCGGACCGCAACGCCGGCTTCTCGATGTGCGACCCGGGCCGGCTCTACCTGCCCGTGATCATGGACCCGGTGTACGGCTACCAGGCGGTGAACGTCGAGGCGCAGTCGAACTCGTCGACCTCGCTGCTGCACTGGACCCGGCACATGATCGAGATCCGCAAGCGCCACCACGCCTTCGGCCTCGGCGACTTCCACGAGCTGGGCGGCTCCAACCCGTCCGTGCTGGCGTACACCCGCACGCACGGGGAGGACACCGTCCTGTGCGTGCACAACATGAGCCGGTTCCCGCAGCCGGTCGAGCTCGACCTCTCGGCCTGGGAGGGGCACATCCCGTGTGAGCTCACCGGCGGGGTGCCCTTCCCGCGGATCGGCCAGCTGCCGTTCCTGCTCACCCTGCCGGGCCACGGGTTCTACTGGTTCGCGATCAAGCCCGCGGAGGACACCGCATGACGGCGCTCGCCGAGGAGCTCCCGGCCCATCTGCCCGACTACCTGGCCCGCCAGCGCTGGTTCCCGGCGAAGGGCAGGCCCGTCGAGTCCGTCGCGGTCGCCGGCGCCACCGCGCTCATCGACGAGGGGGAGCTGCTCCTCGACCTGTGCCTGCTGCGCGTCACCTTCGCCGACGGCAGCGCCCCCGAGCACTACCAGCTGCTGGTCGGGCGGCGGTACCAGCCCGCGCCGGAGCTGGAGTACGCCACGATCGGCGCGGTCGGCGACCGGATCGCCTACGACGCGATGTGGGACCACGAGGCGACCGCCTTCCTGCTCGACGCGATCCGCGAGGGACGCACCCACGGCGACGTCCGGTTCGTGCCCGAGCCCGGTGCCGAGATCCCCTCCGGGGTGTCGGGGCGGATCCTCGGGGTGGAGCAGTCGAACACCTCGGTCGCCTACGGGGACCGGAGCATCTTCAAGCTGTTCCGCCGGGTCGCGCCCGGGCTGAACCCGGACCTGGAGCTGCACCGCGCGCTGCGGTCGCAGGGCAGCGAGCAGGTGGCGTCGCTGCAGGGCGCGGTCGAGGGCACGCTGGACGGGCGGCCCGCCACGCTCGGCATGCTGCAGGACTTCAAGTCGAACTCGGCCGAGGGCTGGGCGATGGCGCTGACCAGCGTCCGGGACCTCTTCGCCGAGGGCGACCTGTTCGCCAACGAGGTCGGCGGCGACTTCGCCGGCGAGGCGCGGCGGCTCGGCGAGACCGTCGCCGTCGTGCACAAGGAGCTGGCCCGGGCGCTGGGGACGAGCACCCGGAGCGCGGACGAGCTGCGGGCGGCGCTCACCGCCCGGCTGACCGAGGCGGCCGCCCAGGTGCCGACGCTGGGCGAGCACGTCGACGGCATCCGCGCGGTCTACGACGCGCTGACCGGCGAGATCCCCACCCAGCGGGTGCACGGCGACCTGCACCTCGGCCAGACCCTGCGGACCCCGCGCGGCTGGTTGCTGATCGACTTCGAGGGCGAGCCGTCGGCGCCGCTGGCCGAGCGCAGCCGGATGGACTCCCCGCTGCGCGACGTCGCCGGCATGCTGCGCTCCTTCGACTACGCCGTCTACCACCAGGTCCTGTCGGCCGACGCGGACGAGCACGAGGAGCAGCAGCTCTTCCGCCGCGCCGACGAGTGGGCGGTGCGCAACCGCTCCGCCTTCTGCGACGGCTACGCGTTCGGCGCCGGCCGGGACCCGCGCGCGGAGGCCGCGGTGCTGCGGGCCTACGAGCTGGACAAGGCGGTCTACGAGGTCGTCTACGAGACCCGCTCCCGCCCCACCTGGGCCGGGATCCCGCTCACCTCCATCGCACGGCTGGTCGAGGAGGCGCAGGAGAAGGGCGCGGACACCGCGGACCCGGAGTCCGACCCGCACATCTCGCTCTAGAAAGTCCGGCCGGACGAGGTTTGGGCCAAGGGCCGCAACCCGTTCGGCGGACCACAGTGGGCGCGTTCCGCGGGACCGCAATAGGGTTCCCGGGTGGCACACGAGGACACCCGCACGATCGACCCCTGCCCCCCGGACCAGGCGACGACCGACAGGCTCCTGGGCGGTGCCCACCACAACCCGCACGGGGTGCTGGGCGTGCACCCGACGGCCGGCGGCAGCACCGTCGTCCGCGTGCTGCGCCCCCACGCCGACGAGGTGTGGGTGCTGCGGGGCGGCGACCCGGACGACGCGCACCCGCTGGTCAAGGTGCACGACGCCGGCCTGTTCTCCGGCGTCGTCGACGGGGCGGGGGGCGACTACACGATCCGCGTCCGCTACGGCGACCGCGTCGACGTCACGGACGACCCCTACCGCTGGCTCCCGACGCTGGGCGAGGTCGACCTCCACCTGATCGGCGAGGGCCGCCACGAGCGCCTCTGGGAGGTCCTCGGCGCGCACGTGCGCACCTACGACACCGCCTCCGGCCAGGTCACCGGCACCAGCTTCGCCGTCTGGGCACCCAACGCCCAGGGCGTGCGCGTGACCGGGGACTTCGACGGCTGGGCGGGCTGGGCGCACCCGATGCGGTCGCTGGGCGGCTCCGGCGTCTGGGAGATCTTCGTCCCCGGCGTGGGCGTCGGGACGCGGTACAAGTACCGGATCCTCGGCCAGGACGGCGTGTGGCGCGACAAGGCCGACCCGCTCGCCTTCGCCACCGAGGTCCCGCCGGCCACGGCGTCCGTGGTCAGCGCCCGCGCCCACGAGTGGGGCGACGAGGAGTGGATGGCCGGGCGCGCCGTCCGCCAGCCGCACGCCGAGCCGATGAGCGTCTACGAGCTGCACATCGGGTCGTGGCGGCAGGGCAACGGCTACCGCGAGGTCGCCGACCAGCTCGTCGAGTACCTGGGCGAGACCGGCTTCACGCACGTGGAGCTGCTCCCGGTGGCCGAGCACCCGTTCGGCGGCTCCTGGGGCTACCAGGTCTCCGGCTACTACGCGCCGTCCTCGCGCTACGGCACCCCGGACGACTTCCGCTACTTCGTCGACACGCTGCACCGGCACGGCTACGGCGTGATCGTCGACTGGGTGCCGGCGCACTTCCCGCGGGACGAGTGGGCCCTGGCGCGGTTCGACGGCACGCCGCTCTACGAGCACGCCGACCCCCGCCGCGGCGAGCAGCCGGACTGGGGCACGCTCGTGTTCGACTTCGGCCGCCGCGAGGTGCGGAACTTCCTCGTCGCCAACGCGCTGTACTGGCTCGAGGAGTTCCACGTCGACGGGCTGCGGGTCGACGCCGTCGCCTCGATGCTCTACCTGGACTACTCGCGCCCGGACGGGCAGTGGCTGCCCAACCAGTACGGCGGCCGGGAGAACCTCGACGCCGTCTCCTTCCTGCAGGAGATGAACGCGACCGTCTACCGGGAGCACCCGGGCGTGGTCACGATCGCCGAGGAGTCCACGGCGTGGCCCGGCGTCACGCGGCCCACCTACATGGGCGGGCTCGGCTTCGGCTTCAAGTGGAACATGGGCTGGATGCACGACACGCTCGACTACATCGGGCGTGACCCCGTGCACCGCAGCTTCCACCACAACCAGATGACCTTCTCGCTGATGTACGCGTTCAGCGAGAACTACGTCCTGCCGATCAGCCACGACGAGGTCGTGCACGGCAAGGGCTCGCTGTGGACCCGGATGCCGGGCGACGACTGGAACAAGGCCGCCAACGTCCGCGCGCTGCTCGCCTTCATGTGGGCGCACCCGGGCAAGCAGCTGCTGTTCATGGGCCAGGAGTTCGGGCAGGTCCGCGAGTGGTCCGAGGAGCGCTCGCTGGACTGGGACCTGCTCGGCGACCGGCTGCACGGCGGCATCAAGAGCCTCGTCGGCGACCTCAACCGCACCTACCGCGAGCACCCGGCGCTGTGGACGGCCGACCACTCGCCCGAGGGTTTCTCGTGGATCGACGCCAACGACGCCGCGGGCAACGTCCTGAGCTTCCTGCGGGAGGGCACCGACCACGACGGCCGCCCGGCGGTCCTGGCCTGCATCGCCAACTTCTCCGGCCAGCCGCACGAGAACTACCGCGTGGGGCTGCCGTTCGCGGGGCGCTGGCGGGAGCTGGTCAACACCGACGCGGAGAGCTACGGCGGGTCCGGGGTGGGCAACCTCGGCGCCGTCGAGGCGGAGCGGGTGGTGTGGCACGGGCGGCCCGCGTCGGCCGTGCTGCGGCTGCCCCCGGCGGGCGTGGTGTGGCTGGTGCCGGAGGAGACCGGCGGCCCGGTCCACCCGAAGCGGCCCGTCCGGTCCGCGGCGACCGAGCCGGCCGTCGAGGCGCCGCCGGCCGGTGCGGCCCACACCCCCGACCTCGCGCAGGGCGTGCCGCCGACCCCGGAGGTCGGCCCGGCCGACGAGGACTCCCGGGACGTCTGAACCGTCCACAGAATGGTTCCATAACGCTGACCAGCCGCGACCGTGTCGGCGTTATGGAACCATGATGCGGCTCATCCGGATCCTGTTCGGCGTTATGGAACCATGACGCGATCAGGAGGCGCGGAATCCCGCGTCATGGTCGTACTGCGATCGACGGCGCGGAGCAGGGTGAGCCAGTAGGCCAGGAGGATCGCGCAGTAGAGGCTGCGGCCGACGGGCGTCCAGGGGTCCTCCGGCGTCCAGAGGTCGCCCCAGGAGACCGGGACCAGCGGCAGCGCCAGCAGCGCGGCCGCCCACGCGCGGCGCGCGCTCCCCGCGGCGGAGGCGGCCACCACGGCCAGCACCCCCGGCCACAGCAGCAGCACGTAGTTGTGCCAGGAGATCGGCGACATCAGCAGGCTGGCGGCGATCACCGCCCAGGGCGCGGTGCCGGCGGGATCCACCGCACCGGTCCGGCTGCGGCGCGCGAGCAGGACCAGCGTCCCGACCAGCGCGGCGGCGCCCAGCAGCGTGCCGACGGCCGAGGGCAGACCGAGCCGCAGCGCCTCGCCGGGCAGGGCGGCGTTGTCCAGGACGTCGGGCACCGGCTCGCCGAACCCGATCCGCAGCCACTCGAGGGCGCTCGACGGCCCGGCCGCCAGCGCCCCCACCAGGGTGGCGACGACGGCGCCGCCGATCCCGGCCCAGAAGGGCCGCCAGCGCAGCTGCACGGCCGGGAGCAGCAGCACCGGCGCGAGGGAGGGCTTGAGCGCGACGGTGACGCCGTAGAGCGTGCCGGCGAGCAGCGGGTGCCCGCGGCGCTCGGCGACCCAGCCGGCGACGAGCCCCACCAGCAGCAGCCCGTAGATCTGGCCCAGGTAGAGCGTGCCGTGCAGCGGCGAGGAGGCGAGCATCGCCAGCGTCGCGCCCGCCGTCCACCACCAGGGCAGCCGCAGCTCGCGGCACACCACCAGCACGGCACCGACGATCAGCAGCAGCGTGAGCGCCGCGAACACCCGGTAGGCCAGCACCACGTCGAGACCGGCGAACGGGGCCAGCAGCAGGCTGAGCAGCGGCGGGTTGAGGTTGCGCAGCTTCGCCGGGGTCGCGTAGATGTCGCCGCCCTGGGTCAGGGCGACCGCGGAGTGCCAGAAGGTGTCGAAGTCGGCGTGCAGCTCCCGCATGTCGGTCGACGCCAGCCCGAGGACCAACCAGTTGTGGTGCGTGGCGTGCAGGACGACGGTCAGCGCGAGCGCCGCCACCGCCAGCAGCACCGCGCCGACGCGGGCCGCCGGCCACCGCCGGGCCGGGGGCCGCGGCGGATCGGCGACGGGCTGCGGGCTGGTCGTCGACACGACGCCCGACGGTAGTCGCCCGAGCGCGCGCGCGTCCGCCCGCCCCACCGGCCAAGCCGGTACGGATCCGTAGCGCGTCCAGGACGGCCGCCGTGACGCGTTATGGATCCATACTGCGATCAGGCCACGTTCTCCGGCGTCAGAAGAGCGCGCGGGCCAGGGCGCGACGGGCGGTGCTCACCCGCGGGTCGTCCGCCGGGAACAGCTCGAACAGCCCGACGAGGTGGCTGCGGACCTTCTCCCGGTCGTCGCCGAAGGTCCGGGAGACCGCGGAGACCAGCCGCTGGAACGCGGCCTCGGCCCGGTCCTGGGCGACCTCGGCGTCCGCGGCGGCGAGCTGGGCGTCGACGTCGTCCGGGGCCGCGTCGGCCCGGCCGATCGCCGACGGGTCGGCCTGCTCCGCCCGGGCCAGGAACCGGACCTGCGAGAGCGCGGCCTGCGCCATCTCGTTGGCGGGCTCCTGGTCGAGGATCCGCTGGTAGGCGGCCTCGGCCTCGGCGTAGTCGCCGCGCTCGAGGGCGTCCTCGGCCTCCGTGAACCGGGGGTCCTCCGGCTCCTCCTCCGGGGCCGCACCACCGCCGGAGGCGGCCCGGCGCTCGCCCTCGGCGATCGCGGGCATGCGGTCGCGCAGCGCGTCGAGGATGCGGGCGATCCAGTCCTTGACCTGCGGCTCGGGCAGCGCGCCCTGGAAGGCGTCGACCGGCTGGCCCGCGACCACCGCGACCACCATCGGGATCGACTGCACGCCGAAGGCCTGCGCGATCCGCGGGTTGGCGTCGACGTCGACCTTGGCGAGGAGCCAGGCGCCGCCGCTTGCGTTCGCCAGCCGCTCCAGCACCGGCGAGAGCTGCTTGCACGGCTCGCACCAGGTCGCCCACAGGTCCACGATCACCGGGACCTGCAGGGACGCCTCGAGGACGTCCCGCTGGAAGCCCTGCTCGGTGACGTCGAGGACGTACCCGCCGCCACCTCCGCCCTCCGGGGCGCCCGGCGCGCCCTGGGCCGTGCCCCGGGCGCCGCCCGCCGCCTGCTGGCGGGCCGCGGCCTCGGAGCGGGCCTTCAGCGCGGAGAGGTCGACGGCGCCCGCCAACGCGGACGACAGGGCCGCCGTCTGAGCTGCCTGACGAGGATCGGGTCGCGACACGCGCTCCATCCTGGCACGATCGCCACCCGGCCCGCCCGCCGCCCACCGCAGGGGCCGGCGGCCGATCCGGCGGCCGGTCCGGCGGCCGGTCAGGCGGGGCGCGCGTCCACGAGCGGGCGCATGCCCATCGGGTTCTGCGGCAGGAAGTCGCCCGCGGCGAGGACCCGCTCGACCAGCGGTCCGGCCAGCGCGACCAGGCGCTCCGCCCGGGCGTCGCCGAGGGCGCGCCAGGCCTCGTCGGCGAGCGCGTCCGTGCGGGCCTCGACCTCCGCGCACAGGTCCCGCCCGGCCCCGGTCAGCACGGTGTCCGCGACGTCGCCGCCCCCGGACGCCGCCTCGACGAGGCCCCGGTCGGCCAGCCGCGACCGCGCGGCCTCCCACTCCCCGACGGTCCAGCCGCGCCGTTCCCGCAGCCAGTCCCCCGGCAGCTCCTGCGCGCCCGCGAACACCACCAGCGCCTCCACCGGGTCGATCCCGGCGGCGACCAGGGCCGCGACGTGGCCGTCGCCGCGCTGCTCGCGCAGGATCGTCTGGGCCTGCCAGAGCACGAGGTGCGGGGCGTCGGGCCAGGGCAGCGCCGCGTTGGCCGCGGCGAGCGCGCGCCCCGCCGTCGACACCGACGTCGCCGCCTCCCGCGCCAGCTCCGCCGCCTCGGCCACCTCGGCGGAGGCGGCGAGGTCGCCGAGCGCGCGGCGCAGGGCGGCGTCGACGGCCGCGAGGCGGGCGTCGAGGAGCTGCGCGGGTGAGGCGACCGACCAGACCTCGGGCACCGAGCGGGCCACGAAGCCGGGGGCGAAGTTGTAGAACAACGCGGTCACGACCTCGGCCGGCACCGGCCCGAGCGGTGCGGCGCGCTGGCCGAAGTAGCCGCGCCAGAAGCCGCGCAGGCCCAGCGCCTCGCCCGCCGACCGGGCCTCCGGCGCGAAGTAGGTCACCGCGTGCAACGGCTCCAGGGCCCGCCACAGCCGGCGTGCCCGGTGCTCCCCCTCGGCCGCGCCCGTGCTGGTCACGGCGGTGCTCCCGCTCGTCATCGCGCCTCCCGTCGTCGTCCTCCGGAAACCGTAGGACGTCCGAGCATCGCGGGGCCAGCGTCGCGGGTTGAGCCGATCCGGTGGCGGTGCGCACCCGCGGTTCGCGGGACCGGCGGTCCCGATCACCGGACCGGCGGAGCACCAGCAGCGGCCCGCCGTCGTTGACCTCACGGAGATGACGGCACGTCACCCGGGCGTGCCCGCCGGACGGATCCGCACCGGGACCGTCCCCCGACCGGAGGATTCCATGAGCCAGGACAACCCCGTCGCCGACCGCCTGCTGGCGGAGGCCCGCAAGAAGAGCGCGCGCCGGGAGAGCCCGGCACTGGGCAAGGTCGCGCTGATCATCGGGATCGTCGCGCTGGTCGCGAGCCCGATCTCGATCGTCGGCTGGATCGGCGGGCTCGCCGCGATCGGCGTCGGCCTCGCCGCGGTGCGCAACCCGGAGACCGCGAAGCCCGCCAAGATCGCGATGGGGCTCGGCTTCGCGGCGATCCTGGTCGGAGTCTTCTTCTTCACACTCAACATCGCCTGACCGGGCACGTCGGGACGGCCGGCGGGGTCCTCCGCCGGCCGTCCGCGTTCCCGGAGGCCGCCGTCAGAGCCCGACGAGCAGGTCGGCCAGCTCGGCGGGCCGGGTGAGCATCGGGAAGTGCCCGCCCGGAAGCTCGCGGACCTCGAAGCCCAGCGCCGCGGCGAGCCGGTGGGAGGTCCGCGGGTTGACCACCCGATCGTCCGCGCAGATGACGGAGACCGTGCGCACCGCGGGCCACGCGGTCAGCGGGGTGACCTCCTTGCCGATCGCCCACGCCTGCGGACGCAGGGCCGCCACCGCCTCCCGGACGCGGTCCGGGTCGCCCAGCTCGTCGGCCACCCCGGCGTACAACGACGCCTCGGCGGTCTCCGGCGGCCAGCTCGTGGTGCCGCCCGGGCCGCGCTCCTGGCCCGGACCGAACCCCTCGGCCATGATCGTGCGGTCCTCGCGCAGCAGGTCGCCGTGCGCCCGGCCGGGCTCGGGGAGCATCGCCCCGACCAGCACCAGGGCGTGCACCCGGGCGCCGAGCCCGGCCGCCACCAGCGGCGCGGTGAGCCCGCCGAGGGAGTGCCCGACCACCACGACCGGCCCCTCGGCCGGCGCCGCGGCCAGTGCGGCCGCCGCGTACCCGGCGGCGCCGACCCCGGGCTCGTCGGACGGCAGGTCCGGCGCCACCGAGGCGCGGCCGCGGGCCCGCAGCTCCGCCTGCAGCGGCGCCCAGCTCGACCCGCGGTGCCAGGCGCCGTGCAGGAGCAGGAAGGCCGGATCAGCCATCCGTGCCGAGCGCCTTCTCGATCCGCTCCACCTTCGCCGTGAGCTGACCGGTGTGGCCGGGCCGGATGTCGGCCTTGAGCACCAGGCTGACCCGCGGCGACCGGGCCTGCACGGCCTCGACCGCGCGACCCACCACGGCCATGGCCTCGTCCCACGTCTCGGCCTCGATGGTGGTGAACATGGAGGTGGTCTCGTTGGGCAGGCCGGACTCCCGGACCACGCGGACGGCCTCGGCGACGGCGTCGCCCACGCTCCCGTCGTCGGACGAGCTGCCGGACGGCGCGATGCTGAACGCTACGAGCATGCCGCCAGCCTGCCCCATGATCTCGGGTCGCGGGTGTCGGCCCTGCTAGCGTTCGCGGTCATGGCCGCGCGCGACCCGCTCCCCTTCGACCCGATCGACCGGGCCGCGAAGCTGTGGGCCGAGCGCATCGGTCCGTCGGACACCATGGCCGCCGTCACCAGCGTGATGCGGGTGCAGCAGATCCTGCTCTCCGCCGTCGACGCCGCGCTCAAGCCGCACAACCTCACCTTCGCCCGCTACGAGGCGCTGGTGCTGCTGAGCTTCTCGCGGGCGAAGCGGCTGCCGATGCGGGTGATGGGCGAGCGGCTGCAGCTGCACCCGACGAGCGTCACGAACATCGTCGACCGGCTGCAGGCGGACGGGCTGGTCCGCCGCACCCCGCACCCCACGGACCGCCGCGCGACGCTGGTCGAGATCACGCCCGAGGGGCTGGAGCGGCTCGAGCACGCCACCAAGTCCGTCACCGCCGTCGACTTCGGGCTGGTGGGGCTCGACGCGGAGGGCAAGGCCTCGCTCTTCGACCTGCTCGGCCGCATCCGCGCGGCGTCGGGCGACTTCCGGTGAGGCGCTACAGGGCGCCGAGGAGCTCGTCCGCGGCGCGGTAGGGGTCCAGCTCGCCGGCCACGACCTTCTCGGCCAGCGTCTCGAGCGCGGTGCCGCCGCGGACGCCGCCGAGCCGCGCGCGGACCTTCTCCAGCCCGATCGCCTCGATCTCGTTCTCCGCCCGACGGCGGCGCCGCCGCGGGCCCTCGCCCGAGGACTCCAGCCAGGCGCGGTGCTCGTCGATCGCCCCGGCGACCTCCGCCACGCCCTCGCCGCGGGCCGCGACGGTCCGGCACACCGGTGGCTTCCACGCGTCCCGCCGCTCGCCGAGCGACATCATGTAGCGCAGGTCGCGGACGGTCTGGGCGGCGCCCTCGCGGTCCGCCTTGTTGACCACGAACACGTCCGCGATCTCCAGGATGCCGGCCTTGGCGGCCTGCACCCCGTCGCCCATGCCCGGGGCGAGCAGCACGACCGTGGTGTCGGCGAGCGAGACGACGTCCACCTCGGACTGTCCCACCCCGACGGTCTCGACGAGCACGACGTCGCAGCCGGCGGCGTCGAGCACCCGCAGGGCCTGGGGCGTCGCCCAGGCCAGCCCGCCCAGGTGCCCGCGGGTGGCCATGGACCGGATGAACACGCCCTCGTCGACCGCGTGGTCGCCCATCCGGACCCGGTCGCCGAGCAGCGCGCCACCGGAGAAGGGCGACGACGGGTCGACGGCGAGCACGCCGACCCGCTTGCCCTGCCGCCGGAACGCGGCGACCAGCGCGGAGGTCGTGGTGGACTTGCCGACGCCCGGGGAGCCGGTCAGGCCCACGACCTGGGCCCGGCCGGTGTGCGGGGCGAGCAGCGCGGCGATCTCCGGAAGGTCCGGCGAACCGCTCTCGACGAGCGAGATCAGCCGGGCGACCGCGCGCTGCTGCCCTTCCAGCGCGCGGTCGACCAGCTCCTGCGGGGACTGCCGGGACTGCCGAGCCAAGGGATCAGGCCGGGACGCGGAGGATCAGCGCGTCGCCCTGCCCGCCGCCGCCGCACAGAGCGGCCACGCCGACACCGCCGCCGCGGCGCTTGAGCTCCAGCGCCAGGTGCAGGGTGATCCGGGCGCCGGACATGCCGATCGGGTGGCCGAGGGCGATCGCGCCGCCGTTGACGTTGACCTTCTCCTCGTCGATGCCCAGCTTGCGGGTGGACACCAGGCCGACCGCCGCGAACGCCTCGTTGATCTCGACGAGGTCCAGCTCCTTGGGGTCGACGCCCTCCTTGGCGCACGCCTTGACGATCGCGTTGGCGGGCTGCTCGTGCAGGCTCGCGTCCGGACCGGCGACCACGCCGTGCGCACCGATCTCGGCCAGCCAGGTCAGGCCCAGCTCCTCGGCCTTGGCCTTGCTCATGACGACGACCGCGCAGGCGCCGTCGGAGATCTGCGACGACGAGCCCGCGGTGATCGTGCCGTCGGCGGAGAAGGCCGGGCGCAGCTTGGCCAGGCTCTCGCCGGTGGTGTCGCCGCGCACGCCCTCGTCCTGCGCGAACACGATCGGGTCGCCCTTGCGCTGCGGGATCTCGACAGGGGTGATCTCGTCGTCGAACACGCCGTTCTTCACGGCCTCCGCGGCGCGCTGGTGCGAGCGGGCGGCGAAGGCGTCCTGGTCCTCGCGGGTGACGTCGAAGCGGCTGTTGTACTTCTCGGTCGACGCGCCCATCGCGCACTGGTCGAAGGCGCAGAACAGGCCGTCGTGGGACATGCTGTCGATCAGCGTGGCGTCGCCGAACTTCGTGCCCTCGCGGGACTTCGGCAGCAGGTGCGGGGCCTGGGTCATCGACTCCTGGCCGCCCGCGACCACGATGTCGAACTCGCCGGCGCGGATGAGCTGGTCGGCCAGGGCGATCGCGTCGATGCCCGAGAGGCAGACCTTGTTGACGGTCAGCGCGGGGACGTCCATCGGGATACCGGCGGCGACGGCGGCCTGCCGGGCCGGGATCTGGCCGGCACCCGCCGTGAGCACCTGGCCCATGATCACGTACTCGACCTGCTCGGGGGCGACGCCGGCCTTCTCCAGCGCGCCCTTGATGGCGAAGCCGCCGAGCTGGGCGCCCGAGAAGCCCTTCAGCGAGCCGAGCAGCCGCCCGACCGGCGTACGGGAACCAGCGACGATCACGGACTGCGCCACGACGACCTCCAGCAACTACGTTGGCACACGGGATTGGCCACACAGGGGACCGGCACGGACGATACCCGCCGGTCACAGGCCGGGAGACGGGCCGAACGGACGGGGTGAGCAGCCACACACGGGGCCGCGGCCCCTCTCGCGCACTAGATTCCCGGGGCATGACGGCACAGACGGAATCGGCCCACGGCGCGCTCGGATCCCTGCTGACCCAGATCGACCACGTCGGGATCGCGGTCGCCGACCTCGACGAGGCCATCGCCTGGTATCACGACGTGTTCGGCCTGGTGAACACGCACGAGGAGGTCAACGAGGAGCAGGGCGTGCGCGAGGCGATGCTCGCCGCCCCCGGCGCCGACCCGGCCTCGAGCACCCGGATCCAGCTGCTGGCCCCGCTGCGCCCGGACTCCACGATCGCGAAGTTCCTCGACCGCAACGGGCCGGGCCTGCAGCAGCTCGCCTACCGGGTGACCGACATCGAGGCCGCGACGGAGGCGCTCAAGGCCAAGGGCCTGCGGCTGCTCTACCCGGAGCCGCGGCGCGGCACCGCGGACTCCCGCATCAACTTCGTGCACCCGAAGGACGCCGGCGGCGTGCTCGTCGAGCTGGTGGAGCCGGCGGCCGGCGGACACTGACCCGCCGAGCGAACGGCACTCTCGCTCACGCCTACTGGGACGACGGGCCGTTCGTGTCGCACGCAGCCCCTCCGATCAGGCGGTCCACCGCCCGCCCGGAGGGGCTGCTTCATTGATCCAGTCGGTGGCCTCCGTCACGATCGGCCCCATCGGACCAGCGCACGACCACAATGCCTCGGGTACCATACTGATCGGTAACTGATCGGTATCCCAAGCAAGACACACGACTCACGCCACCGGAGGCCAGGCCGTGCAGGAGATCCTCGACGCCATTCTCGCCGAGCGTTTCGACGCCGTGGGCGGGCTGCCAGTGCCGGACCACTACCAGGCGATGACGGTCCACGCGGACGAGACGGAGATGTTCGACGGCATCGCCACCCGCGACAAGGACCCGCGCAAGAGCCTGCACCTGGACACCGTCCCGACGCCGGAGCTGGGCCCGGGTGAGGCGCTGGTGGCCGTGATGGCCAGCGCGATCAACTACAACACCGTCTGGACCTCGATCTTCGAGCCGCTGTCCACCTTCGGCTTCCTCAAGCGCTACGGGCGCGAGTCCGAGCTGGCCAAGCGGCACGACCTGCCCTACCACATCGTCGGGTCCGACCTGGCCGGCGTCGTCGTGCGCACAGGCGCGGGCGTCAACGCCTGGAAGCCGGGCGACCGGGTGGTGGCGCACTGCCTGTCCGTCGAGCTGGAGAGCCCGGACGGGCACGGCGACACGATGATGGACCCCCAGCAGCGGATCTGGGGCTTCGAGACCAACTTCGGCGGCCTCGCGCAGCTCGCGCTGGTCAAGTCCAACCAGCTCATGCCCAAGCCCGAGCACCTGACCTGGGAGGAGGCGGCGAGCCCCGGCCTGGTCAACTCCACCGCGTACCGCCAGCTCGTCTCCCGCAACGGTGCCGACATGAAGCAGGGCGACACCGTGCTGATCTGGGGTGCGAGCGGCGGCCTCGGCTCCTACGCCACCCAGTTCGCGCTCAACGGCGGCGCCACCCCGGTCTGCGTGGTCTCCTCGCCGGAGAAGGCGGAGATCTGCCGGTCGATGGGCGCCGAGCTGGTCATCGACCGCAACGCCGAAGGCTACCGGTTC
Organism: Pseudonocardia lutea; assembly: GCF_042658055.1. NCBI lineage: Bacteria > Bacillati > Actinomycetota > Actinomycetes > Pseudonocardiales > Pseudonocardiaceae > Pseudonocardia > Pseudonocardia lutea. The sequence goes on along the minus strand of NZ_JBHSQK010000008.1, from coordinate 41,516 downwards.
TGGAAGGACCCGCAGACCCAGGACCCGAAGGAGTGGAAGCGCTTCGGGGCCCGGATCCGCGAGCTCACCGGCGGCGACGACCCGGACATCGTCTTCGAGCACCCGGGCCGGGAGACCTTCGGCGCGTCCGTCTACTGCGCGCGCAAGGGCGGCACGATCGTCACCTGCGCCTCCACCTCGGGCTACCTGCACGAGTACGACAACCGATACCTGTGGATGAACCTCAAGCGGATCGTCGGGTCGCACTTCGCGAACTACCGCGAGGCGTGGGAGGCCAACCGGCTCATCGACAAGGGCCTGATCCACCCGACGTTGTCCAAGGTGTACCCGCTCGCCGACACCGGCCAGGCGGCCTACGACGTCCACCAGAACGCCCACCAGGGCAAGGTCGGCGTGCTCGCGCTGGCGCCCGAGGAGGGGCTGGGCGTGACGAACCCGGAGAAGCGTGCCAAGCACCTCGACGCGATCAACCGCTTCCGCGGCGTCTGATCGGGACGCGCTCACGGCCCACGGCGCAGGAACGCGCCGTGGGCCGTCCCGTCCCGGGTCCACGACGCGTCCCGGAGACCGCGGAGGATCACCACGCCGGAGGCGAGCTGGGCCATCCTGCGCAGCCGCCACTGCGCCCGTCGCCCGGACCTCACGCCCGGACGGGTGACGACGCCCACGCGGGAGCGCGCACGACCCGCCGCGGGTGCGGTAGCCCGGTACGGTGACGCGCATGGTCGGTGAACCGGAGAACGCCCAGCCCGACCCCGGTCTCCAGCCCACGGCCGGGTTCCGGGTCGTCCGCCGCGGTTACGACCAGGACCAGGTCAACGGGCATCTGCACCGGATCGACGCGGACGTCCGGCTGCTCGCCGCGGACCGGGACGCCGCCGTCGCGCAGGTGACCCGGCTGACCCGGGAGCTCGACGAGGTCCGCAACCGGCTGGAGTCGATGCGCCAGCAGGTGCGCCGGCTGTCGGGGCCGCCGGACAGCGTCCAGGGGCTCAGCGAGCGGATGCGCTCGATGCTCCGGCTGGCCGAGGAGGAGGTCGCCGAGACGCGCGCCCGCGCCGCCGCCGAGGTCACCCGCCAGCGGGTCGAGTGCGACCAGGAGCTGGCCGACCGCCGGGCGGACGCGGAGCGCCGCCGCGAGGCGCTGCTCGCCGAGGCCCGGGAGGAGGCCGAGCGGGTCGTCGCCCGGGCGAAGGCCCTGCAGGCCCAGGCCGCCCAGGACAAGCTGGCGAGCGACGAGGCGATCGCCCGGGTCCAGGCCGAGTCCGCCGCCGCGATCGCCGCCGCGAACTCCGCCGCGGCCGCGGAGCGGGCCCAGGTCGAGGAGGACTTCCGGATCGCGATGGACCAGCGGCGCACCGAGACCCTCGGGGCGCTGCAGGCCGAGCGCACGGCCGCGCAACAGGAGATCGCCCGGCTCCGCGCCGAGGCGGACGCGTACGGCCGGACCACCCGCGCGGAGGCGGACGAGTACGCCCGGCGCACGCACGCGAAGGCCGACGAGTACGCACAGCGCACGCACGCGAAGGCGGACGAGCAGGCGGCCCGGATCGTCGCCGACGCCCGCAGGGAGGCGGACCGGCTCGTCCGCGAGGCGGAGCGCCGCGTCGCCGAGCTCACCGGCCTGCGCAGCCGGATCGCCGAGCAGCTCGCCCACGCCCGCGCGGCGCTCGTCGCGGACCTCGCGGCGCTGGGCCCGCTGGCCGAGGAGGGCGGGCGGACCGACCGCACGGACGGCACCCCCGCCGCCGACGCCGCCCCGGTTCCCGAGCAGGCGAGCGAGCAGTCGCGGCGTCGCCCGCGCCCCCACCCGGCCTCGGCGCGCGCCTGAGCCGTACCTCGCCCCCACCGTCGACGCCGCGCACCCGCCGGCGGGCCGCGGTCGTGGGCGAGCAGCGGGTCAGCGGGGACGGCGGATCCCGGGCCGCCGGCGGCCGCGGGCGTTCCAGCACGGCAGGTGCCAGTGGCGGCGGTCCTCGACGCCGCCCCACTCCCCCGTCGGCCAGGTCACGACGTGCCCGACGCCGGCGGGGATCAGCTGGTCGCAGCCCGGGCAGCGGTAGTCCTTCACCGACGACCCGCCGGGGACGTGCCGCACGGCCCACTCGCCGTCCGGCCCCGTCTCGGCACGGGTCACGATCCCCGAGGACAGGGGTGCGGGCACGGCGCGGCCCCGCCCCCGTTCCGAGGGGCGGGGCCGTCGACCGCGTGCCATGGCACCGACCGTAACCGCCGCGGCACCGCCGTGCGGGCGGCGCCGCGGCGCGTCACAGCTCAGCGCGCGGTGTAGTCCCGGAAGCCCTGCCCGGTCTTGCGCCCGAGCCGACCCGCCGTGACCAGGTGCTCGAGCAGCGGCGCCGGGGCGAAGCCGGACTGGCGGAACTCGGCGAACAGCGAGCGCTCGATGGCCAGCGACACGTCCAGGCCCACGACGTCGAGCAGCTCGAACGGCCCCATCGGCAGGGCGCAGCCGGTCTTCATTGCGGCGTCGATGTCGTCGGCCGTCGCGTAGTGCGCCTCGAGCATCTTCACCGCGTCGTTCAGGTACGGGAAGAGCAGCGCGTTGACGATGAAGCCGGCCCGGTCGCCGCAGGACACCGGCACCTTCTTCAGCTTCTGGCACAGCGCCAGCGCGGTGGCCGCCACCTCCGGCGACGTGCTGATCGTGGACACGACCTCGACCAGCTTCATCACCGGGGCGGGGTTGAAGAAGTGCAGGCCGACCACGTCGGCGGGCCGGTTGGTGGCCGCCGCGCACTCCACGACCGGCAGCGACGAGGTCGTGGTCGCCAGGATCGCGCCCGGCTTGCAGATCTCGTCGAGCGCGCCGAACACGGCCCGCTTGACCTCGAGCTCCTCCGCGATGGCCTCGACGACGAGGTCGACGTCGGCGAAGTCCTCCAGCGAGGTGGTGCCGGTGATCCGGCCGAGGGTGGCGTCCCGCTCCTCCTCGGTGAGCCGGCCACGCACCACGGCCTTGTCCAGCGCCTTGCGGATCCCGCCGACGGACGCCTCGACCTTGGACTCGCTGCGGCCGCGGACCACCACGTCGAACCCGGCCTGCGCGAACACCTGCACGATGCCGCTGGCCATGGTGCCGGTGCCGACCACGCCGACCCGCTGCACGTCGCGGGTCGGGACGTCCTCGGGCACGACCGAGGCGGGGGTCAGGGCGTCGGGCACGACCTTGCTGCTGTGCGGCTTCTCGTAGGTGTAGAAGCCGCGGCCGCTCTTCCGGCCGAGGAGCCCGGCGGTGATCATCTGCTTGAACACCGGCGCCGGGGCGTGCATGAGGTTGCGCGACTGCGCGTACATCGTCTCGAGGATCTCGTACGCGGTGTCGAGGCCGATGAGGTCGAGCAGGGCCAGCGGGCCCATCGGGTAGCCGCAGCCGTGGCGCATGGCGGCGTCGAGGTCCTCGCGGCTCGCGTAGCGCGACTCGTACATCCGCGCCGCGTGGTTGAGGTACCCGAAGAGCAGGGCGTTCGCGATGAACCCGGCGCGGTCGCCGATCACGACCGGCACCTTGTCCAGCGTGGCGGCGAAGGCCTGGAGGTCCTCCACCACGTCCGGCTCGGTGACGACCGTGCGCACCAGCTCGACCAGCTTCTGCACCGGCGCCGGGTTGAAGAAGTGCATCCCGACGACCTTGCCCGGGCGCGCGGTGCGCACCGACAGCTCGGTGACCGACAGCGACGAGGTGTTCGACGCCAGGATCGTCTCCGGGCCGACGTGCTTGTCCACCTCGGCGAACACGGACGCCTTGAGCTCGAGCGACTCCGGCACCGCCTCGACGACGAGGTCGCACGGGGCCAGGTCGGCCAGCGACGTGGTCGTCGTGATCCGGCCGAGCAGCTCGCCCGCCTGCTCCTCGGTGAGCTTGCCGCGCTCGATCGCGCGCCTCGTCGAGGTCTCCAGGTGCGCCTTCCCGCGCTCGACGGCGGCCGCGTCCACCTCGGCGGCGATCACGTCCAGGCCGTTGCGGGCGAACACCTCCACGATGCCCGCACCCATGGTGCCCAGGCCGACCACGCCGACCGTCCGGAACTCGCGTGCCACGCCGTTACCTCCCGCTGCCTCGAGGGTCTGTACCGAGCGGTAATCCTCTCATCCCCCGCTGCTTGGTAACCCACGCATGAGGCCGGGAACACCCCGTCCGGATGGCGGGTCTACCGCCCGTGACGTGCCCGGACGAGGCCGAGGAGGGTGCTCATGTGCTTCGCGGTGCGGGTGAAGCTGGTGACCGGGACGGGCAGCGCGAACCGCTGCCGGGCCACCGCCTGCGGGCGGGTGAACTCGCGCAGGCCGTCCTCGCCGTGGATGCGGCCGAAGCCCGAGTCGCCGACCCCGCCGAACGGCAGCGACGGGATGCCGGCGAACGCGATCACGCCGTTGACGCTCACCATGCCGCAGCGCAGGCTCTCGGCGATCCGCTCGCCCTCCTTCGCCGAACCGGTGAACACGCTGGCCCCGAGCCCGTAGCGGGTGCCGTTGGCCCGGCGGACCGCCTCGGCGACGTCCGGCACCCGGTTGACCACGATCAGCGGCCCGAAGGTCTCCTCGGTGACCGCCGAGGAGTCCTCCGGGACGTCGACGATCACGACGGGCTCCACGAACGGCGGCCTGATCGAGTCCTCGCCGCCGACGACGGCGCGCCCGCCCTTGTCCAGCGCGTCCCGGACGTGCCGGCGGACGACGTCCGTCTGCGAGGCCATCGTCATCGGGCCGAACTGGGTGCCGGCGCGCAGCCCGCGGGCCTTCGCCACGAGCGCCGCGGTGAACTCCTCGGCAACGGACTCGACGACGTACACCCGCTCGACGCCCACGCAGGTCTGGCCGGCGTTGGACATCCCGCCCCACACCGCGGCGTCGGCGGCGGCCTCGACGTCCGCGCCGGCGTCGACGATCAGCGCGTCCTTTCCGCCGCACTCGATGAGCACCGGGGTGAGCGTCTCGGCGCAGGCGGCCATGACCCGCTTGCCCGTGGCCGTCGAGCCGGTGAAGGCGATCTTGCCGACGCCCGGGGCGCGGCACAGCGCGGCGCCGGTCTCGCCGAAGCCGGTCACCACCTCGAGCAGCGTCCTCTCCGGCACCGCGTCGGCGAGCGTGCGGGCGAGGATCTCCCCGACGCCGGGGGTCAGCTCGCTCGGCTTGAACACGACGGCGTTGCCCGCGGCGAGCGCGTAGGCGATCGAGCCCATCGGGGTGAAGACCGGGTAGTTCCACGGCCCGATCACCCCGACGACGCCGATCGGCGGGTAGCCCAGCGTCGCCGACTGGTTGGCGCCGAGCAGGCCCGGCGACATCCTCCGCCGCCCGAGGGTCTGCTTCGCGTGCCTGGCCGCCCAGTCCACGTGGTCGACGGCGAGGACGAGCTCGAGCCGGGCGTCGTCGAGGGGCTTGCCGGTCTCCGCGGAGACCACGGCCGCGACCTCGTCCAGCCGCGCGACCAGGGCCTTGCGCCAGGCCAGCAGCCGCGCGCGCCGGCCGTCGAAGCCGAGGCCGCGCCACCACCGCGCGGCCTCCTCGGCCCGGGCCACCGCGGCGCGCACGTCCGCCTCGCCGTGGACCGGGTGGGTCCCGACGACCTCCCCGGTGCGCGGGTCGAGCGAGTCGAAGGTGTCGGGGCGGGTGCTGGCCGGAGCCTCGGTGCTGGCGGTCACGTCGGTCAGGGTAGGGCGGCCGCGAGGGGCCGCGTGTGCCTCCGGCGACCCGGGCGGACCACCACCGACCGGCACGTGCGGAACGGGGCGCGGCGCTGCGCGGACCCCTCCTCCGCACAGGGCCGCGCCCCCGGACCCGCGCCCGGGGAACGGGCCCGCCGTGCCCGCGCGGACGCAAAACCTATAACGGGTTCCAGGTACTCCACAATGCAGTTGCGCTGGGCTAGCCTCCGCCGATGAGCGAGCAGGGGCCGGGGCGGCGACCCGGGCGGCGCCAGGAGCGCACCGCCGGGACGCGCGCCGCGATCCTCGCCGCGGCCGAGGAGCTGTTCTCCGCGCAGGGCTGGCAGGGCACGCGGATGACGGAGGTGGCGTCCCGGGCGGGCGTCGCCCTCGCGACCCTCTACAACCACTTCGGCAGCAAGCACGCGCTCATCGCGCACCTGTTCGCACCGCGCATCGAGACGGCGGTGGCGGAGGTCGAGCGGCGGGTCGCGACCGGCGCGGCGCCGGACGAGGTGGTCCGGCTGGCCGTGGACGAGATGGTGCGGCTGCTCGAGGCCCGTCGCACCCTGACCTTCGCGCTGTTCGCCGCCCTCTACGAGGACGCCGTCCGCAGCGAGGGCCCACCGCGGGCGCTCGACGACACCCGGCTGATCGCCCGGATCCCGCAGATCCTCGACGCCGCCCTGCGGCACGCCGCGGACGCGCTCGGCCTGGACCTCGACGTCGACCGGACCGCCCGCTACCACACCAACGCGATGCTCCTGCAGGTCCTGACCCGCCCCGACCTGCCGGCGGCCGACGTGCGCGACTTCGTGCTGGTCCAGCTGCGCGGGGTGCTGCCGCCGGCGCGGGGCGGGGGCTCAGAAGAGCCGCAGGTCCTTGGAGTCCAGGCCCCGTAGCGCGTCGTAGTCCACGGTCACGCAGCGGATCCCGCGGTCCTCGGCGAGCGTGCGCGCCTGCGGCTTGATCTGCTGCGCCGCGAACACCCCGCTCACCGGCTCGAGCAGCGGGTCGCGGTTCATCAGCTCGAGATACCGGGTCAGCTGCTCGACGCCGTCGATCTCCCCGCGGCGCTTGACCTCCACCGCCACGTGCCCGCCCGCGGTGTCGCGGCAGAGCAGGTCGACCGGGCCGATCGCGGTCATGTACTCGCGGCGGACCAGCGTCCAGCCCTCGCCGAAGGTCTCGGGGTGCGCGGCCAGCAGCTCCTGCAGGTGCGCCTCGACGCCGTCCTTCACCAGGCCGGGGTCCACCCCCAGCTCGTGCGAGGAGTCGTGCAGCACCTCGTCGATGGTGATGACGAGCGACTCGTCGGCCTTGTTGCGGACCGTCCACACGCCCGGCTCCTCGCTGAGCCAGCACGGCGGGCTCATCCAGTTCAGCGGCTTGTAGGCGCGGTCGTCGGCGTGCACGCTGACCGACCCGTCGGCCTTGACCAGCAGCAGCCGCGGGGCCATCGGCAGGTGTGCGGTGAGCCGGCCGACGTAGTCCACCTGGCAGCGGGCGATGACGAGGCGCACGGGCCGTCACCCTAGAGGGGCGTTGCGTTCGGCCAGCGCCCGGCCGTGCTCGGCCAGCATCGCGCGCAGCTCGGGCGGGTCCAGGGCCTCGACCTCGCCGCCCAGCGCCACGAGCTGCCCGGCGGCGACCCGCAGCGACTCGACGTCGAGCAGCACCTCGCGCCAACCCTCCGCGTCGGGCTCCCCCGCCGCGGCGACGGCGGCGTGGGCCGCCTCGGCGTCCGTGACGTGCGGGAGGGCGCGCAGACCGGCCGGCGAGACCCGGATCCGCACCTTCTCCCGCAGCATCGACGCCGCGAACCGCCCCGCCGACTCCGCCCACCAGGCGGGCAGGTCGAAGTCCGCCGGCCGCTCGAAGATGACGTCCAGCGGCTCGGCCTCGGCGATCCGGGCCGCCCGGTAGGTGCGGACGTCGGCGTCGGGCCGGTCCCCCACCTTCGCGACCAGGTACCAGACCCCCGCCTTGAGCACGAGCCCGAGCGGATCGACCTCCCGGCGGACGCTCCTCGGCCCGTAGACGATCCGGACCCGGCGCTGCTCCCAGAGCGCCTCGGCGAGCACGGCGAGGTGCGTGACCTCGGCCGGGTTCTGGAACCAGCCCGGCGCGTCGAGGTGCACCCGCTCGGCGACGGTGCGGGCGTGCGCGCGCAGGCCCTCCGGCAGGGTCGCGAGGATCTTGGCCTGGGCGCCGGCCAGCGCGGTGCCCAGGCCCAGCTCGGCGAGCAGCTGCGGCGCGCCCATGGTCAGCATGGCCGCGGCCTCGTGCGCGGTCAGCCCGTCCAGCCGGGTGCGCCAGCCCTCGACGAGCCGGATCCCGCCGCCCGGCCCCGGTTCGGTCCAGATCGGCACGCCCACCTCGGTCAGCGAGGCGACGTCCCGGTAGATCGTCCGTTCGGAGACCTCCAGCTCCGCGGCCAGCTCGGCCGCCGTGGCCGAGCGGCGCCGCTGCAGCACGAAGAGCAGGGCCATCAGCCGGGACGCGCGCACGGCCCGATCGTCGCAGGTGGGAGGCTGACCGTGTGGAGACCCTCTCGACCCGGCAGGTCTACGCGAACGACTGGATGACCGTCCGGGAGGACGCCGTGCGCCGCCCCGACGGCTCGGACGGCGTCTACGGCGTGATCGACAAGCCGACCTACGCCCTGGTGATCCCGCGCGACGGGGACCGGCTGCACCTGGTGGAGCAGTTCCGCTACCCGATCGGCATGCGACGCTGGGAGTTCCCCGCCGGCACGGCGCCGGACCGCGCCGCCCAGGACCCCGCCGAGCTCGCCGTCCGCGAGCTGGTCGAGGAGACCGGGCTGCGGGCCGGGCGGATGGAGAAGATCGGCACGCTCGACGTCGCGCCGGGCATGTCCAGCCAGCGCGGGCACGTCTACCTCGCCACCGAGCTCACCGAGGGCGAGGCGCAGCGCGAGCACACCGAGCAGGACATGCGGCAGGCCTGGTTCACCATCGCCGAGTTCGAGGCCATGATCGCGGGCGGCGAGATCACGGACGCCCAGTCCGTCGCCGCCTACATGCTCCTGGTCCTCCACGACCGCCAGTGATCCGCACTATGGAACCACGATGCGCGAATCCGGGCCCTGAGCTCGCGTCAGGGAACCATGATGCGCTCCCTCACGGCCCGAAGTGACGTCATGGCTCCGTACTGCGCCGGAGTCACAGGCGGACGGGGAGGGCGGCGAGGCGGCGGGAGCCCGGGACCGGCTGCCACACCAGCTCCTCGGGCGGCACCGCGAGTTCCAGCGACGGGAAGCGGGTGAACAGCGCCCGCAGCGCCACCTCCCCCTCCTGCCGGGCCAGGGCGGCGCCGAGGCAGTAGTGCGCGCCGTGGCCGAACCCGAGGTGCCCCTCCCCGCGCTCGGTCCGCCGCCCGACGTCGAACGTCTCGGGGTCGTCGAACTCGCGCGGATCGCCGTTGGCGGACAGCAGGACCGGCTGCACGGCCGCGCCGGCGGGGATCTCCACCCCGCCGATCTCGACCGGCTCGGTCGCGTACCGCACGCGGACCATGCTGACCGGTCCCCACAGCCGCATCAGCTCGTTGACCGCGGCCGGCCACAGGTCGGGCTCGGCCTGCAGCCGGGCGAGCTGGTCGGGACGGGTGAGCAGCGCGGCCACCGAGTTCGCGACCAGGTGCGCCGTCGTCTCGTGCCCGGCGAAGACCAGGGCGAGCACCATGGTGACCAGCTCGAAGTCCGAGAGCCGGTCGCCGTCCTCCTCCTGGGCGCGGATCATGGCGCCGAGCAGGTCGTCCGTCGGCTCGGCGCGGCGGCGCGCGACGAGGTCCCGGATGTGGTCCACGGTGGCCCGCATCGCGCCGGGCACCCGGGCCGGGTCGGCCGACACGAGCTCGCGGCCCCAGACGTGCCAGTTCGCGCGGTCCTCCTCCGGGATCCCGACGAGCTCGCAGATCACCGTGATCGGCAGCGGGTAGGCGTAGGCCTCGACCAGGTCGACCGGCTGCTCGGCGGCGGCGAGGCCCGCGAGCAGGCCCGCGGCGATCTCCTCGACCCGCGGCCGCAGGTCGCCGACCCGGCGCACGGTGAAGGCCCGGGAGACCAGCTTGCGCAGCCGGGTGTGGTCGGCGCCGTCGGCGTCGAGCACGCTGCGGGTCATGTACGCGGCCAGGTCCGGGGTCACGCCGAGCGCGGCCATCAGGTCCTTGCGCGTGTCCCGGCCGCCGGGCGCGTTCGCCGGGTCGTTGACGAACCGCGGGTCGCTCAGCACCGCGCGGACGTCCGCGTAGCGGGTCACGAGCCAGAGCGGCGCCTCGTCCCCGCCCAGCCCGAACCGGCTGCGCAGCACGGGCGCCTGCTCGCGCAGGCGGCCGAAGGCGTTCCAGGGGTCGGCGAGGAGTTCCGGGTCGGTGAGGGCGGGCGCGTCGAGCACGGCCATGGTGGTCACCTGGTTCCGCTCAGGGTGGGCAGTTGGTCGAGCAGCGAGCGGAAGAGCGCCGCGCACTCCGCCGCGCACTCGCGGGTCAGCGGCGCACCCGGGATCTCCAGGGCGCTCCGCAGGGCGTGTTCGAGCAGGTCGGCACGCGCGTCCGGGTCCGTGGGGCCGGGCGTGGACGGCATGCCGTCGAGGAAGAAGAAGCCGGTCGTGACGGCGGAGAACAGGTGCATCTGCGCGTCGATCGGCAGGTCGGTGGGCATCCGGCCCGCCTCGCGCACCAGCGAGAACCAGCGCCGGCCGACCTCGGTGCGCTTCGCCGTGAGGTCGCCGAGGGCGTCGGCCGCCTCGTGCGCGAGCCGGCCCAGCACCTCCGGGTCGCCGAGGTAGAGCGGGCGGGTCACCGGGTCGTCGAGCAGTTCGCGGTAGATCGAGCGGATGGCGCGGGCGGGCAGCGCCTCAGCGGGATCGGCCTCCATCCGGTCCGCCGTGCGGGCGGTCACGGTGCGGTGGCTGCGCAGGAGGACGGCGAGGAACAACGCCTCCTTGGTGCGGAAGTGCAGGTAGACGGTGCCCTTGCCGATCCCGGCGCGGCGGGCGACCTCGTCGATCGTCACGCGCTGGTAGCCCCACCGGACCAGCAGGTCGGCGGCCACGTCGAGGAGCCGCTCCTCGCGTGACTGCGTGACTGGAATTGCCGATCCGGTCATGCGGTCACGGTAGACCCAGTCCGGCGGCCCGTCCAGCTACCGTGAGCCCATGGGTTACGAGCACCTCCTGGTCAAGCAGGACGGGGACACCGTCCGCATCACGATGAACCGGCCGGAGCGGCGCAACGCCCTCTCCGAGGACCACCTCCGCGAGCTGCTCGACGCGTTCGAGACCGCCGGCAGCAGCGACGCGACCGGGATCGTGCTGGGCGCCGAGGGCAAGGCCTTCTCGGCGGGGCACGACTTCGCCGACGTCGCGGCCCGGGACCTCAAGGGCGTCCGTGAGCTGCTCACCCTGTGCACCGAGGTCATGCAGACGATCCAGGCGGTGCCGCAGGTCGTGGTCGCGAAGGTCCAGGCCATCGCGACCGCGGCCGGCTGCCAGCTCGTCGCGACCTGCGACCTCGCCGTCGCGGCCGAGTCCGCCGCCTTCGCGCTCCCCGGTGGCAAGGGCGGCTGGTTCTGCCACACCCCGGCGGTCCCGGTGGCGCGCAACGTCGGCCGCAAGCGGCTGATGGAGCTGGCCCTGACCGGTGACCCGATCGACGCCCGCACCGCGGCCGAGTGGGGCCTGGTCAACTACGTCGTGCCCGACGCCGAGCTCGACGCGCGCACGGACGAACTGCTCGCCCGCGCCACGCGCGGCAGCCGGTTCGGCAAGGAGATCGGCAAGCAGACGCTCTACGCGCAGCTCGACCGCCCGGAGGCCGACGCCTACGCGATCGCCGTCGAGGTCATGGCGGCGATGTCGCAGTCCGCGGGCGCGAAGGAGGGCATGGCCTCCTTCCTGGAGAAGCGCCGCCCGGTCTGGCCGGACTGAGGAGCCTGCTCCTGGGCCACTACCCTTCGCGCGATGCACCTGGTCTCCCGACGCTCGCTCCTCGCCGGGGCGGCCGCGCTCGGGGGCGCCGCCGCGCTGGCCGCCTGTGGTTCGCGCGCGGGCTCCGCGCTCGAGCGCATGCGGGCGGACGGCGTGGCGCGCATCGGCATCGCGGGCGAGCGGCCCTACGGGTACTCCTCCACGGACGGCACGGTGACCGGCGAGGCCCCCGAGGTCGCCCGGGCCGTCCTCGCCGGGCTCGGGGTGGGCGGGATCGAGGCGATCCAGGTCCCGTTCGCCGCGCTGCTCGACGGGCTGCTGGCGGAGCAGTTCGACATCGTCGCCGCCGGCACCACGGTCACCCCGTCGCGGTGCGGGCGCGTCGCCTTCTCCCGGCCGGACTTCCTCGCGCCGCTGGCCTTCCTCGTCCCCGAGGGCAACCCGCGCGGGATCCGGACGTTCGACGGCGTGCGGCGCGCGGGGATCGAGCTCGCCGTGCTGACCGGGTCGGCGGAGCAGGAGTACGCGCGCGCGGCGGGCCTCCCGCCCGAGGCCATCCGCACCTACGACGGGCAGAGCACGCTGTTCCGCGCGGTCGCCGGCGGCGAGGTCCCGGCCGCCGTCCTCACCCGCATCTCCCTGCTCGACGAGCTGGCCCGCAACCCGGGCGCGGCGGTGCAGGTGACCCCGGGGGTCGCCGCCCGGGTCGACGCGGACGGGCGGCGGGTCTACCCGGTGGGCGCCTTCGCCTTCCGGCCGGGCGACGCCGACCTGCGCACCGCCTTCGACGCCGGCCTCACCGCGCTGCACACCTCGGGCCGCTGGCTCGAGCTCGTGCGGCCCTTCGGGTTCACCGCCGAGAACCTCCCGCCCGCCGAGCTCACCACGGACTCCCTCTGCGCAGGTGCGACCGGGCCGTGAGCGGGGCCCTCCTCAGTGGTTGAGCACGGCGTGCAGGAAGTCCCTGGTGCGCTGGTGGTCCGGGTCGGTGAACAGCTTGTCCGGCGGCGCGTCCTCGAGCACCCGGCCGCCGTCGAACATCATCACCCGGTGCGAGAAGTCCCGCGCGAAGCCCATCTCGTGGGTCACGCAGAGAATGGTGATGTCGGTGCTCTCGCCGATGTCCTGCAACAGCTTCAGCACCCCGGCGACGAGCTCGGGGTCCAGCGCCGAGGTCACCTCGTCGAGCAGCAGGACGTCCGGGCGCATGGCCAGCGCGCGGGCGATGGCGACCCGCTGCTGCTGCCCGCCGGAGAGCTGGGTGGGATGGGCGTCGATCTTGTCCTTCAGGCCGACCAGGTCCAGCAGTTCCTCGGCCCGCGCGCTCGCCTCGTCCCTGGACAGCCCGAGCACCCGCGTCGGGCCCTCGCAGAGGTTGCCGCGCACCGTCATGTTCGGGAACAGGTTGAACTGCTGGAACACCATCCCGATGTGCTTGCGGACGTCGCGCAGGTACTTCTCGCGCGGCGGGACGAGCTTGCCGCCACGCAACTCGTGGGACAGGTAGCGGCCGCCCACCGAGATCGTGCCCTCGTTGCACCGCTCGAGCGTCATGAGCAGGCGCAGGATCGTCGTCTTGCCCGAGCCGGACGGGCCGATCAGGGTGACGTGCTCGCCCGGCGCGACGGTGAAGTGGAGGTTCTTGAGCACGACGTTCGACCCGAAGCGCTTCTCCACGCCGTCGAAGACGATCATCGGCTCGGTGCTGTCAGGCGGTGGCACGGCGGCGCTCCAGTCGTCGGACCAACATGGACGCCGGGTAGCTCAGCAGCAGGAAGAGCAGGCCGGCGATGGTGTACGGCTCGGTGTAGCGGAAGGTCAGCGAGCCGAGCTCGCGCGCCTCGTTGACGACCTCGACCACGCCGATCGCGAGCAGCAGCGGGACCTCCTTGAACATGGAGATCACGTAGTTGCCCAGCGCCGGCAGCACACGCGGGACCGCCTGGGGCAGGATCACGCCGGTCCACACCCGGGTGCGCGGCAGGGAGAGCGCGGTGCAGGCCTCCCACTGCCCCTTCGGGATGGCGTCGATCCCCGCCCGGTAGACCTCGGAGGTGTAGGTCGCGTAGTGGACGCCGAGCCCCACGACGCCGACGACGAACGCGCTGAGCGTGACCCCGAACTGCGGCAGGACGAAGAACAGGAAGAAGACCTGCACCAGCAGCGGGGTCGAGCGCACCACCTCGATGAAGGCCCACAGCACCTGGTCGAGCACCGGGATGTGCAGCCGCCGCAGCACCGCGAACACCAGCCCGAGCAGGAGCGCGACCACCGAGCCGAGCAGCGTGATCTCGATCGTCGTGACCAGCGCCAGGAGCAGGTCCGGCAGGATGTCGAACGCGTAGTTCCAGTCCCAGAGGGGCATCAGGCCGCCACCCCCTCGGTGCCCGTCGGTCCGGCCGCCCGCGCCGCCGCCCGTGCCGCGCGGGAGGGCCGGCGGCCCAGCCGCGCCGAGGCCCACCGCTCCAGCAGCCGCATGACCAACGTGATGACCGCGGCGAGCACCAGGTAGATCACGAAGGTCACGCCGAAGATCAGCAGCGTGTCCGCGCCGTAGTTCGGGATCAGCACCTCCCGCGCCTGCCGGGTCACCTCGGGCACGGTGATCAGGGCGAGGATCGCGGACGACTTCAGCAGCTGGATGAACAGGTTGTTGAAGGGCGGCAGCATCTCCACGAAGGCCTGCGGCAGGATCACGCGCCGCATCCGCTGCGCCGGCGACAGGCTCAGCGCGATCGCCCCCTCGTACTGGGCCCGTGGCACGGACCGGACGGCGCCGCGCACGATCTCGGCGCCGTACGCGCCGTGGTTGAGCCCCAGCACCACGATGCCGGCGAACAGCGGCAGCAGCTGGAAGCCCACGAGCACGGGCAGGACGAAGTAGATCCAGAACAGCTGGACCACCTCGGACGTGCCGCGGAAGCCCTCCACGTACACCCGGGTCACGCCCCGCACCGTGCGTGACGGCGAGAGCAGGAGCAGGCCCGCGCCGACCGACAGGACGATCGTCAGCAGGATGCCGCCGAGCGTCGCGAGGACGGTCTCGGGGATGCCGTCGGACAGGACTCCGACGATCTGCGGGAGGTTCTCCACGGTGGCCCCGTGCCGACGCTCAGGCCGCCGCGCAGAGCTTCTCGGTCGTGACGTCGGCTCCCGGGAGGTTGTCCTGGGTGAACCCGAACGGGGTGACGATCTGCAGCCACTGCCCGTTCTGGTGCAGCTTGGTCAGCTCGCCGTTGAAGGCGTTGACGAAGTCGGTGTCGGCCTTGCGGAACACGAAGGCACCGGCCGAGATCGTCTGCTTGCCGTCGATCGTCGGGAAGAAGCCCTTGGTCACCTCGACGTTCGCGCCGGGGTTCTTGGCGACGACGTCGTTGAGCGAGATGTTCGTCAGCGCCGCCGCGTCCACCCGGTCCGCGGTCACCGCCTGCAGCAGCGTGTTCTGCGAGTCGAAGACCTGGATCTGGCCGTCCGGCACGCCGCTCTTCTGCGCGTAGCCCTGCTCCACGGCACCACTGAGAACCGCGAGCCGGAGGTTCTTGTTCTTGATGTCCTCGAAGGTGGACACACCGTCCGGGTTGCCCTTCGGCACGAGGAAGGCCGTCGGCGCCGTGTAGTCCGGAGTGGAGAAGGCGGCGTTCTGGCAGCGCTGGGCGTTGATGAACATGCCGGCGGTCACCATGTCGAACTGGTTGGCGTTCAGTGCGGGGATGAGCGAGCCGAAGTCCACCGTGGTCGCCTGGAGGTCGTTGATCCCCAGGTTCTTCAGCACCGCGCGGCCGACCTCGACGGACTCGCCGGTCACCTTCCCGCTGCTGTCGGTGAAGCCGTAGGGCGCCTCGTTGGCGATGCCGACCTTGATCGTGCCGGCGGACCTCGCGCGCTCGAGCGTGCCGCCCGCGCCGGAACCGCCCGTGCTGGTCTGCGTGCAGGCCGACAGCAGCGCCGGGCCTCCGATGGCGACCGCACCCGCAATGGCGGTGCGGCGGAAGAACTCCCGGCGGGACCAGGCGGTTCGGGACATGGCAGGCACCCCTTCGGCTGTCGACGTCGTCGTCGCGAGCTGGGCCGGACCGGGCACACCCCCTGCGCCGGTGACCGGCAACGGAGATCGAACGTAGGTCCTCGATCATGACTGGTCAAAGGCTGGCGGCGGTTACACACGGTCGTTACGTGACTGTGACGAACGGCGACGTACCGCACCGACCGGGAGCAGCGCCGGTTGCGGAGCGTGACCCGGTGGGCGGCGCGGGCGCGGGTGACCCGGCCGGAGGGCCGCGGATACGGGAGGATCACCGCCATGGCACTTCGCATCGCGGGCCTGCCCGTCCCCGGCCCCTCCGACCTGCTCGACGGGGCACGGGCCGTCGCCGGGTGGACGGGCGAGGCCGTCGGCGTCGCGGCCGGGCTGCCGGAGCGCGCCGTCGACCTGCTCGACGAGGTCGCCGCCCTCCTCGCCCGGGTCGCCGGGATCGCGGGCCGGGTCGAGGGCCTGCTCGACCGCGTCGACGGCGTGGCGGACCGGGCCGACGGGCTGATCGGGCGGGTCGAGCGGGTCGCCGGCACCGCGGAGAACCTCGTCGCCCGGGTCGACCGCACCGCCACCGACGCCACCGAGCTGATCGGCCGGGTCACGGGCACCGCGTCCGACGCCGAGGAGCTCGTCGCGCGCGTCCGGCTGGTCGCCGGGGAGGCCGAGGGGCTCGTGGCGGGGGTGCGCAGCACGGCGGGGACGGCCGACGAGCTGATCACGCGGGTCTCCGGCACCGCCGAGTCCGCCGAGACCCTGATCGCGAGGGTCTCCGGCACTGCCGAGTCCGCGGAGTCGCTCATCGACCGCGTCGGCGGCACCGCGGAGTCCGCGGAATCGCTCATCACCCGGGTCTCCGGCACCGCCGACTCCGCCGAGTCGCTCATCACGCGGGTCGGCAGCACGGCCGGCTCGGCGGACGAGCTGATCACCCGGGTCTCCGGCACCGCCGACTCCGCCGAGTCGCTCATCACGCGGGTCGGCAGCACGGCCGGCTCGGCGGACGAGCTGATCACCCGGGTCTCCGGCACCGCAGAGTCCGCCGAGACCCTCATCGCGAGTGTCTCCAGCACTGCCGAGTCCGCGGAGTCGCTGATCAACCGTGTCAGTGGCACGGCCGGCTCCGCCGAGTCGCTCATCACGCGGGTCGGCAGCACGGCCGGGTCCGCCGAGACCCTCATCGCGAGTGTCTCCAGCACTGCCGAGTCCGCGGAGTCGCTGATCAACCGTGTCAGTGGCACGGCCGGCTCGGCGGACGAGCTGATCACCCGGGTCTCCGGCACCGCCGAGTCCGCCGAGACCCTCATCGCGAGTGTCTCCGGTACTGCCGAATCCGCGGAGTCGCTCATCGACCGCGTCGGCGGCACCGCGGAGTCCGCGGAATCGCTCATCACGCGGGTCGGCGGCACCGCCGAGTCCGCGCAGGAGCTCATCACGCGGGTGACGGAGACCGCCGCGTCCGCCGAGGAGCTCGTCTCGCGCGTCGGCGGTGTGGCGGAGGATGCGGAGCGCATCGTCGCCTCGGCCGGCTCCGTCGCCGACGACGCCCGCACGATCGTCGCCGGGGCGGGCTCGGTCGCGGACGACGCTTCCGAGCTGGTCCAGCGGGCCGCCGCCGTCGCGGACCGCGCCGACCACCTCGTGGGCGACGCCTCCGGGCTCAGCGAGCAGGCCGGCTCGCTGCTCGCGACCTACCGCCCCATCGCGGAGCGGGCCGCGCCGCTCGCCACGCGGTTCGTCGACGAGTTCTCCGAGGAGGAGCTGCACGCGGCGATCCGCATGGTGGACCAGCTGCCCGCGCTCACCGAGCATCTCGAGAGCGACATCATGCCGATCCTCGCGACGCTCGACCGGGTCGGCCCGGACGTCCACGAGCTGCTCGACGAGCTCAAGGGCGTGCGGCAGGCCATCAACGGCATCCCCGGCTTCAACTTCTTCCGCCGCCGGGGCGAGGAGCGGGACGAGCCCGACCGGGCCTGACCACGGCAGACGCCACACACCCGGCCGCCCGCCCGCACACCCGACCGCGCCGCTGCACCTCCGATGGGGCGTCACGCACTGCCGGGGTGGTGCGACGCACCCGGCCGAGCGTCGCACACCCGCCGCGACCCGCTCCCACACTCGCGAAGTGCGCCGCACACCCCGTCGACCGGGTGCGTCCGGCCCGACGAGGTGTGCGAGGTGCGGCAGGAGGATCAGCTCGGTGGTTCGGCCCCCGAATCATTCCGACGCGGGCTGCCTCGCACACCCGCCCGCGCGATCCACAGCGATCCACACCCCGTCGACCGGATGTGCCGCCCTCGCAACGGATGTGCCGCACCTGCCTGACCAGGCGTCACACCGCCGCGGAAGCCGGGCACCCAGCCTCGCCTGGGACGCCCGTCGCGCGCCCAGCACACACCCGCCCGAGCGTCGCACACCCGCCGCGACCCGCTCCCACACGCGCGAAGTGCGCCGCACACCCCGTCGACCGGGTGTGTCCGGCCCGACGAGGTGTGCGAGGTGCGGCAGGACGATCAGCTCGGTGGTTCGGCCGCCCGAACCATCCCTGAGCGGGCTGCCTCGCACACCCGCCCGCGCGATCCACACCCCGTCGACCGGATGTGCCGCGCTCGCGACGGGTGTGCCGCAGCGCCCTGAGGGATGTGCGACGCCCCACCGGTGCGCGACGCCCCACCGGTGCGCGACGCCCCACCGGTGCGCGACGCCCCACCCGATGCGCGACGCCCCACCCGATGCGCGACGCCCCACCCGCCCGCGTCGTGTGCGACTGCGGAACCGGCCCGCTCCCCGAGGTCGGCTGACCGCGTCCGTAAAGCCCCTTGATCCACGTCTCGGATGGGGAACAGCCGGATCCCGATCGTTCCGCTGCCCGACCGTGGATCATGTGGTCACCAGTCCGGCGGGATGGGCCTCGTCGACCGGAACCACCGCGCCCGGGTCGCGGTCCTGTCGGGCGCGGGCTCAGTCCAGCCCGTGCTCCCGGCGCACCAGGCTGACGATCTCGTCCATCATCTCGGTGAGCTGGTAGTCCTTCGGTGTGAAGACGGCGGCGACGCCCTTCTCCTTCAGCACCTTCGCGTCCTCGGAAGGGATGATGCCGCCGACGATGACCGGGACGTCGTCGGCGCCCTGGGCCCGCAGACCGTCGACGACCGCCGGGACGACCTCCAGGTGCGAGCCGGAGAGCACCGACAGCCCGACCACGTGCACGCCCTCCTGTACCGCGGCCGCCACGATCTGGGCCGGGGTGAGCCGGATGCCCTGGTAGACGACCTCGAAGCCGACGTCGCGGGCACGGACGGCGACCTGCTCGGCGCCGTTGGAGTGCCCGTCGAGGCCCGGCTTGCCCACCAGCATGCGCAGCCGCGAGCCCAGCTCCTCGCCGGTCGCCCGGACCCGCTCGCGCACCTCCGCGATCTCCACCGCGGCCTCCCCGCCTGCGACGGCAGCCGACACCCCGGTCGGCGCCCGGAACTCCCCGAACACCTCGCGCAGCGCCCCGGCCCACTCGCCGGTGGTGACGCCCGCCTTGGCGCAGTCGATCGAGACCTGCATGAGGTTCTCGTCCGTCTTGGCCGCGTCCTGCAGCCGCGTGAGCGCCTCGGCGACGGCGTTCTGGTCCCGGGAGGCCCGCCAGTCCTTGATCGCGGCGATCGCGGCGGCCTCGGTCTCCGGGTCGACGGTCTCGATCGACGCCGCACCCTCGGCCTGCAGGGGGCTCGGCTCGGTGGTCTCGAACTTGTTGACGCCGACCACCACCTCCTCGCCCGACTCGATGCGGCGCCGTCGCTCGGCCAGCGAGGTGACCAGCTCGCCCTTCATGTAGCCGTTCTCGACCGCGGCGACCGCCCCGCCCATCTCCTGGACGCGGTCGATCTCGGCCTGCGCCGCCTCGACCAGCTCGGACACCTTGGCCTCGATCACGTGCGAGCCGTCGAAGATGTCCTCGTACTCGAGCAGGTCGGTCTCGTAGGCGAGCACCTGCTGCATGCGCAGCGCCCACTGCTGGTCCCACGGCCGCGGCAGTCCGAGCGCCTCGTTCCACGCCGGGAGCTGGATCGCCCGGGCGCGCGCGTCCCGGGACAGCGTGACCGCGAGCATCTCCAGCACGATCCGCTGGACGTTGTTCTCGGGCTGCGCCTCGGTGAGCCCGAGCGAGTTGACCTGGACGCCGTAGCGCAGCCGCCGCTGCTTCGGGTTCTCCACTCCGTAGCGCTCGCGGGTGATCGTGTCCCACAGCCGGCCGAGGGCGCGCATCTTGCACATCTCCTCGACGAACCGCAGCCCGGCGTTGACGAAGAACGAGATCCGCCCGACGACGTCGCCGAACCGCTCCTGCGGCACCTGCCCGGAGTCGCGCACCGAGTCCAGCACCGCGATCGCGGTGGACAGCGAGTAGGCCAGCTCCTGCGCCGGCGTCGCGCCCGCCTCCTGCAGGTGGTAGCTGCAGATGTTGATCGGGTTCCACTTCGGGATCTCGGTGACCGACCAGGCCACCATGTCCGTGATCAGCCGCAGGCTCGGGGCCGGCGGGAACACGTACGTCCCGCGGGACAGGTACTCCTTGACGATGTCGTTCTGCGTGGTGCCGGCGAGCCTGGCGCGCACCTCGGCGTGGTCCAGCCCGGACGCCTCGGCCTGCTCCTCGGCGACGGCGACGTACAGCGCGAGCAACCACATCGCCGGCGCGTTGATCGTCATCGAGGTGTTGGCCTCGGCGACCGGGATGCCGTCGAAGAGCGTGCGCATGTCGCCGATGTGGCTGACCGGCACGCCGACCTTGCCCACCTCACCCTTGGCGAGCTCGTCGTCGGGGTCGTAGCCGGTCTGCGTCGGCAGGTCGAACGCGACGGACAGACCGGTCTGGCCCTTGGCGAGATTGCGCCGGTAGAGCGCGTTGGACTTCTCCGCCGAGGAGTGACCGGCGTAGGTCCGGATCACCCAGGGGCGGTCGCGCTCTCGATCGGTCGGGTACGGCACCGGACACCTCCACGTCGAAGACCACCCGGATCGTACTGGCCGGTAGCCTTCGCCACCCCGACGAACGGGCGTCGTCACACCTGTCTGGGTGGAAAAGTACGCGATCTGCGCGGCAAAGTACGCACTCGATCGGTCAAGCCGTCCGATCGGACGGGGACGTCACACCCGGTGGTACTTCGCGTCGAAGAAGCAGAAGACGCCGTAGGCGGCGATCCCGATCGCCACCAGCCCGAGCAGCACGACGCCGAAGGGCTGGCCGGCGAGGGTCTTGAGGGCGCTGTCGAGGCCGTTGGCCCTGGCCGGGTCGAAGGTGACGGCCGCGGACACGATCAGCCCGCCGAGCACGCCGATCGCGATGCCCTTGGCGATGTAGCCGACCTGGCCCGTCCGCTCGTCGACCTTGCGCGCGTGCGGGTTCACCCCGGCGAGGTCCTGGTCCTCGGTGAACTTCTTCTTGGCGCCGTGCCAGATCATCACGCCGCCGCCGATCACCACGCCGACCCCGATGAGCGCGACGATGATCTGCCCGCCGGGCAGCCCGAGCACGCCCGCGGTGGCCTTGCTGCCGCCGCCGCCCTGCGCGCCGCCCTGCACCGCGGCGCGGACGGCCAGGACCGCCAGTGCCGCGTACACGACGGCCTGCCCGGCGCTGACCACCCGCTTGACCAGCTTCTTCTTGTCGTCCTGGACGTAGCCGAAGCCGAACAG
The DNA here is from genome assembly GCF_042658055.1 of Pseudonocardia lutea. Taxonomy (NCBI): domain Bacteria; kingdom Bacillati; phylum Actinomycetota; class Actinomycetes; order Pseudonocardiales; family Pseudonocardiaceae; genus Pseudonocardia; species Pseudonocardia lutea. Next base: position 20,178 of record NZ_JBHSQK010000008.1, on the reverse strand, counting down.
CGCGGTGGACAGCCGCCACAGCACCACGGCCACGAACCCGACGAAGAGCACCCACAGCAGCACCCGGCCGAAGGGCTGCTGCGCGAGCGTGGTGACGGCGCCGCTCTGGTCGGCCTCGCCGCCGCCCCCGCCGAGCGCGATCTGCAGGGCGAGCCAGGCGATGAGGAGGTGCAGCACGCCGTGGGCGGCGATCCCCAGCCGGACGCCCTTGCGCACGGGCTCGCTGCGGGCGGCCTTCGCGGCGTGCCGGTCGGCGCTGCGGGCGGCGGTGCCGACGGAGCCCGCGACCTCCCCCACCTTGCCCCCGAGGCCGCCGTCCGACGTCCGGTCCGACGCGCGGTCCGACGCGCCCCCCGACCCGTGCTCCCGGGAGGTACGGGACGATCCGGCAGGGCTGACGTCGGTCATGGGAGCCTCCGCAGGTCACGCGTCCGGGTGAGGGGCCACCCGAGGGTGAGGCGGACTGTCGCACGTCGGCACGCTTCCGGCATCCCGGACTGCTCCGACCGGAGGAACGCGGCGCGCTACCGCTCGGGGTCGGCCGACAACCGCCGGATGTCCGCACCGAGCGAGGCCAGGTTCTCGACGAACCGGGGGTAGCCACGGTCGATGTGGTCGACGTCCCAGACCTCGGTCACGCCGTCGGCGCACAGCCCGGCGAGCACGAGACCGGCGCCGGCCCGGATGTCGCTCGCCCACACCGGGGCGCTGGAGAGCCGCTCCACCCCGCGCACGACTGCGTGGTGGCCGTCCGTGCGGGCGTCGGCGCCCAGCCGGACCATCTCGTCGACGAACCGGAACCGCGCCTCGAACACGTTCTCGGTGATCATGGAGGTGCCGTCCGCCACCGCGGACAGGGCGATCGCCATCGGCTGCAGGTCCGTGGCGAAGCCCGGGTACGGCAGCGTCACGAAGTCGACGGCCCGCGGGCGGCCGGCCATGGACACTGCGAACTCGTCCCCGCCGATGCGGGTCTCCGCGCCCGCGCTGCGCAGCTTGTCGAGCACCAGGTCGAGGTGGTGCGGGTCCACGCCGCGGACCGTGACCTCACCGCGCGTCATCACCGCGGCGAAGGCCCACGTCGCGCCGACGATCCGGTCGCCGATCACGCGGTGGGTGGTTGGCTGCAGCTCCGCGACGCCGTGCACGGTGAGCGTCGACGAGCCGACGCCCTCGAGCTTCGCGCCCATCTGCTGCAGCATCACGCACAGGTCGACGATCTCGGGCTCGCGGGCGGCGTTGTCGATAACGGTGGTCCCCTGGGCGAGCACCGCCGCCATGAGGATGTTCTCCGTGGCCCCGACGCTCGGGAAGTCCAGCCAGATCTGCGCGCCGTGCAGGTCGTCCGCCTGCGCGACGACGCGGCCGTGCTCGATCTCGGTGGTCGCGCCCAGCTTGCGCAGGCCGTTCGCGTGCATGTCCAGCGGCCGCGAGCCGATCGCGTCGCCCCCGGGCAGCGGGACGACGGCCTTGCGGCAGCGCGCGACGAGCGGCCCCAGCACGCAGACCGACGCCCGCAGCCGCGACACCGAGCGGTAGTCCGCCTGCGCGCCCGGTTCGGCCGGCACGTCGATGGTGACCCGGTCCCCCATGACGTCGACGGTGCAGCCGAGGCTGCGCAGCACGTCCGCCATCAGCGGGACGTCGAGGATCTCCGGACAGTTCGTGATGGTCGTCGTGCCCTCGGCCAGCAGTGCCGCCGCCATCAGCTTCAGCACGCTGTTCTTGGCCCCGACGACGTCGACCGTCCCCGACAACCGGGCCCCGCCGCGGACCGCGAAATGCTCCGTCACGACGACCGACGGTAGCGGCTCCGGGCTCAGCGGCCGCCCTCGGGCCCGCCGGGCCGCCACAGCACGTCACCGTTCGGGTTCGCCGCGCGACAGAGGATGAACAGCAGGTCGGAGAGCCGGTTGAGGTACTTGGCGGTGAGCGGGTTGGTCCGCTCGGCGTCCGTCTCCAGGAGCGCCCAGACGCTGCGCTCCGCCCGCCGCGCGACCGTGCGGGCCACGTGCAGGTACGCGGCGCCGGGCGTGCCGCCGGGCAGGATGAACGAGGCCAGCTTCGGCAGCTCGGCGTTGAACTCGTCGCACCAGCCCTCGAGCCGGGTGATGTACGCCTCGTCGATCCGCAGCGGCGGGTACTCCGGGTCGGGAACGATCGGCGCACACAGGTCCGCTCCGACGTCGAACAGGTCGTTCTGCACCTGGCGCAGCGGTACCAGCAGCTGCTCCTCGAGCTGCCCCACGGTGACGGCGACCCCGACGGCCGCGTTGCACTCGTCCGTGTCGGCGTAGGCCGCGAGCCGGCGGTCGGTCTTCGGGACGCGGCTGAAGTCGCCGAGCGCGGTGGTCCCGTCGTCGCCGGTCTTGGTGTAGATCCTGGTCAGGTGCACGGCCATGGGCCGAGCCTAACCCGGCGCGCATTAGGGAACCATCCTGCGGTTCAGCGGCCACAATCAGCGCATTATGGTTCCATAATGCGTCGAGGAAGGCGCCGAAATCGCATTATGGTTCCACAACGGGAGCGGTCAGCTCGCCTGCCGGTAGCCCGTACGGCCCGGCGGCGTGGCCTCCAGCCAGGCCAGGAAGCCGGTCAGGACGTCCCGGTCCATGGCCAGCTCGACGTCCTCGCCGTGGTCGCGGCAGCGCAGCACCGCGGTGGCGTAGGGGATGGCGAAGGACTCCTCGGGCAGCGGCGCCCGCCGGTCCACGATCTCGACCTCGGTGCGGTCGATCGCGACGCTCGGGCCCACCCGGAAGCTGGTGAGCCGGTACCAGGCGAACTCGTCGCCCCGGTAGCGGCCCACGCCGAAGTGCCAGTCCGTGACGGCGAAGCGGCGGCGCAGACACAGGTCCACGCCGCCGCCCCGCATGAGTCTCACCCGCCGCACGGCGAGCCAGCCCAGCAACAGGCACGCGAGCAGCAGTACGGCCCCGACGACGATCGCCACGGTCCCCGCCACTGCTGTCCGCCGCTCCCGCCCGTGTGGTCCGGTCCTACTGGCCGGCCGTGGCGGACTCGGCCGCCCGCAGCCGTACCTCCGCGCGCTTGCGCGCGGCCGCGCCCTCCTCGTCCGAGGTGTCCGCGCGGTCGAGCGCGGCGCGGGCCCGCCTGACGTCGATCTCGTCGGCCAGCTCGGCGAACTCGGCCAGGATCGACACGCGCTCCGGCGAGATCGACAGGAAGCCGCCGTGCACGGCCACGGTGAGCGGCGAGCCGTCCACCGGGTCGATCCGCACGACGCCCGCCTCCTCGAGCTGGGCGAGCGTCGGCTCGTGCCCGGGCATGACGCCGACCTCGCCCTCGGTCGTGCGGGCGAGCACGAAGCTCGCCTCGCCCGACCAGATCCGCCGCTCGACCGCGACGAGCTCCACGGTCATCTCAGCCAACTGCGCACTCCTTCGTCGTGCTCGGCCAATGACGCACTCCTGCGTCGCGCGTCCGGCACATGCGGTCAGCCCTCGAGCTTCTTGCGGTTCTTCTCGAGGTCCTCGAGACCGCCGCAGAGGAAGAAGGCCTGCTCGGGCACGTCGTCGAACTCGCCCTTGGCGATCTTGTCGAACGACTCGATGGTCTCCTTGAGGGGGACCGTCGAGCCCGCCTGGCCGGTGAACTGCTCGGCGACCAGCAGGTTCTGCGACAGGAAGCGCTCGATCCGGCGGGCCCGGCCGACGAGCTGCTTGTCCTCCTCGGACAGCTCGTCGATGCCGAGGATCGCGATGATGTCCTGCAGGTCGTTGTACTTCTGCAGGATCCGCTTGACCTCGTTGGCGACGCGGAAGTGCTCCTCGCCGATGTACTGCGGGTCCAGGATCCGCGAGGTCGAGGTCAGCGGGTCCACCGCCGGGTAGATGCCCTTCTGCGAGATGGGCCGGGAGAGCTCCGTCGTCGCGTCCAGGTGGGCGAACGTGGTGGCCGGCGCGGGGTCGGTGTAGTCGTCCGCGGGCACGTAGATGGCCTGCATCGAGGTGATCGAGCGGCCGCGGGTCGAGGTGATCCGCTCCTGCAGCTCGCCCATCTCGTCCGCCAGGGTCGGCTGGTAGCCCACCGCGGAGGGCATGCGGCCCAGCAGCGTGGAGACCTCGGAGCCGGCCTGGGTGAACCGGAAGATGTTGTCGATGAAGAGCAGCACGTCCTGGTTCTGCTCGTCGCGGAAGTACTCCGCCATCGTCAGCGCCGACAGGGCGACGCGCATACGCGTGCCCGGCGGCTCGTCCATCTGCCCGAACACCAGCGCGGTGTCGTTGATGACGCCGGACTCGGTCATCTCCGTGATGAGGTCGTTGCCCTCGCGGGTGCGCTCGCCGACGCCGGCGAACACCGACGTACCACCGAAGTTCTTCGCGACACGGGTGATCATCTCCTGGATGAGCACCGTCTTGCCCACGCCGGCGCCGCCGAACAGGCCGATCTTCCCACCCTGCACGTACGGGGTGAGCAGGTCGATGACCTTGATGCCGGTCTCCAGCATCTCGGTCTTGCCCTCGAGCTGGTCGAAGTTCGGCGCCTTGCGATGGATGCTCCACAGGTCGCCGGTCGGCCGGAACTCCGGGTCGTCCAGGCAGTCGCCGAGCGCGTTGAACACGTGCCCCTTGACCTGGTCGCCAACCGGCACCGAGATCGGCCGGCCGAGGTCCTCGACCGACTGGCCGCGGACGAGGCCGTCCGTCGGCTGCATGGAGATCGCGCGGACCAGGTTGTCGCCCAGGTGCTGGGCGACCTCCAGGGTCAGCGTCTTGGCCAGGTCGCCGAACTCCACCTTGACCTGGAGGGCGTTGTAGAGGTCCGGGACGAAGTTGCGCGGGAACTCGACGTCGACGACCGGGCCCGTGACCCGGACGACGCGGCCCGTTGTCGTGCCGGCGGCCGTGTTCTCAACGGTGGCGGTCATCAGCTCTCACTTCCTGCGCTGACGAGAGCGTCGGCGCCACCGACGATCTCGCTGATCTCCTGGGTGATCTGGGCCTGACGGGCCTGGTTGGCCTCCAGTGTCAGGGTACGGATGAGCTCGTTGGCGTTGTCCGTCGCGGCCTTCATGGCCCGCTGCCGGTTCGCCGACTCCGACGCCGCGGACTCGAGCAGCGCCGCGAACAGCCGCGCCCCGACGTACTTGGGCAGGAGCGCGTCGAACAGGACGTCCGCACTCGGCTCGAACGCGTAGAGCCGCGCCGGACCCTCGCCCGCAGCCGGGCCGGATTCGCCGGGCCGGACACCGGTCGCGCCGCCGGTCTGCGTCTCCGACGTCGTGGCGTCGACGCCGTCGCCCTCGCCGGCGTACTCGACCTCCATCGGCGCCATGCGCCGCGCCTGCGGCACCTGGGTCACCATGTTGCGGAACTGCGTGTACACCAGGTGCAGCTCGTCGACGCCGCGGACACCGTCCTCGCCCGCGCCGTCCGCAGAGTCGTCCCGGCCGTCGTCCGCCCCGGCCATGAACGCCTTCACCAGGGTGCGCGCCACCTCGGCGGCGTTCTCGTAGCTCGGCTGCTCGGAGAACCCGGTCCAGGAGTCCTCGATCTTCCGCCGGCGGAACCGGTAGTAGTTCACGCCCTTGCGGCCGACCACGTAGAGCACCGGCTCCTTGCCCTGCTCGCGCAGGAGCGACTGGAGCTGCTCGGCCTCCTTGAGCACGTTGGCGTTGTAGCCGCCCGCCTGACCGCGGTCGCTCGTCACGACGAGGACCGCGGCCCGCTTCGGGTTCTCCCGCTCGACGAGGAGGGGGTGGTCGAGCGCCGAGTTGCTGGCCAGCTCGGTGAGCGTGGCCGTCATCTGCTCGGCGTACGGCTTGGCCTCCTCGACCCGCGCCCGGGCCTTCGCGATCCGGGAGGTCGCGATGAGCTCCATCGCGCGCGTGATCTTCTTGATGGACTGCGTCGACCTGATCCGCCGCCGCAGCACACGGATCTGTGCCGCCATCGGTCCCTACCCGTCAGCTCGAAGCCGGCGCCGGCTTGTTGACCTTGACCGTCTCCTGGTCCACCTGGTCCTCCTCGAGGGCCTCCGCCTGGGGCTCCTTGACGACCGAGGACCCGTCGGACGCGGTGAAGTTCCGCTTGAAGTCGTCCACCAGGCCCTTGAGCCGGTCGACGTTCTCGTCCTTCAGCAGCCCGGTGTCCCGGATCTCGGCGAGGACGCCGTCGTGGTTGCGGCGCAGGTGGTCCAGGAACTCGGACTCGAACCGGGAGACGTCGGCGACCGGCACCGTGTCCAGCTGGCCGGAGGTGCCGAGCCAGATCGACACGACCTCGTCCTCGACCGCGAACGGGGCGTACTGCGCCTGCTTGAGCAGCTCGACCAGGCGCTCACCGCGGCCCAGCGCGGCGGCCGAGGCGGCGTCGAGGTCCGAACCGAACGCGGCGAAGGCCTCCAGCTCGCGGTACTGCGACAGGTCCAGGCGCAGCGAGCCGGACACCGACCGCATCGCCTTGATCTGCGCCGAGCCGCCGACCCGGGAGACCGAGATGCCGACGTTGATCGCCGGCCGGACGCCCTGGTTGAACAGGTCCGACTCGAGGAAGACCTGGCCGTCGGTGATGGAGATGACGTTCGTCGGGATGTAGGCCGACACGTCGTTGGCCTTGGTCTCGATGATCGGCAGGCCGGTCATCGAACCGCCGCCGAGGTCGTCCGACAGCTTCGCGCAGCGCTCCAGCAGGCGGGAGTGCAGGTAGAAGACGTCGCCGGGGTAGGCCTCGCGGCCCGGCGGGCGGCGCAGCAGCAGCGAGATCGCGCGGTACGCCTCGGCCTGCTTCGACAGGTCGTCGAAGATGATCAGCACGTGGTTGCCGCCGTACATCCAGTGCTGGCCGATGGCCGAGCCGGTGTAGGGCGCGAGCCACTTGAAGCCGGCCGGGTCGGAGGCCGGGGCGGCGACGATCGTCGTGTACTCGAGCGCGCCCGCGTCCTCCAGGGACTTGCGGACGCCGGCGATCGTGGAGCCCTTCTGGCCGATCGCGACGTAGATGCAGCGGACCTGCTTCTTGGGGTCGCCCGACTCCCAGTTCTGCCGCTGGTTGATGATCGTGTCGACGCAGACCGCGGTCTTGCCGGTCTTGCGGTCGCCGATGATCAGCTGGCGCTGGCCGCGGCCGATCGGCGTCATGGCGTCGATGGCCTTGATGCCGGTCTGCAGCGGCTCCCGGACCTCCTGGCGCTGCATCACCGAGGCGGCCTGCAGCTCGAGGACGCGGCGGCCCTCGGCCTCGATGTCGCCGAGCCCGTCGATCGGGTTGCCCAGCGGGTCGATGACGCGCCCGAGGAACTTGTCGCCGACCGGCACCGAGAGGATCTCGCCGGTCCGCTTGACCGACTGACCCTCCTCGAGCCCGGCGTAGTCGCCCAGGACCACGGCACCGATCTCGCGCGCGTCGAGGTTCAGCGCGACACCCCGCACGCCCCCTTCGAACTCGAGGAGCTCGTTGGTCATCGCCGAGGGCAGGCCCTCGACGTGGGCGATGCCGTCACCGGTGTCGGAGACGGTCCCGACCTCTTCGCGGGAGGTCCCGGTCTCCAGCGACGAGACGTAGCTGGAGATCGCACTCCGGATCTCCTCCGGGGAGATCGTCAGCTCTGTCATGGCTGTCGTCTGTTCCTTCTCTTCGAAACGTGGGGCGGTCAGCTCGGGATCGACCGGCGGGCCGCGGCGAGCTTGCCGGACACGCTGCCGTCGATGACCTCGTCGCCGACCCTGATGACCATGCCGCCCAGCAGGCTCTCGTCCAGCTCCACCTGCAACGCGATCTCCCGCCCGTAGAGGCGCGTGAGGGAGGCCGTGAGCTGGCGCTCCTGCGCCGCGCTCAGGGCGACCGCCGTGCGCACGTAGGCGACGGAGCGGTTGCGCCGGGCCGCGGCGAGCTCGGAGAGCTCCTCCGCGGCGACGTCGAGGTGCCGCGACCGCGGGGTCCGCACCAGGTCCCGCAGCAGCGCCGCGGTGACCGGGTAGACCTTCGTGCCCAGCACCGAGTCCAGCAGGCCGATCCGCTTGTCCGCCGGCACGTCCTCGTCGGCGAGCAGGGCGGTGAGCTGCGGCTCGCGCTCCAGGATCCGGCCGAACCGGAACAGCTGGTCCTCGACGTCGTCGAGGGCGCGCTGCTTCTCGGCCGCGGCCAGCAGCGCCGTGCGGGCCAGCGCCTCGGTCGCCTCGACCAGGTCGGCGGGCCCGGACCAGCGGGCCCCGGCCAGGTCCCCGACGGTCTCGAGGGTGGCCGGCGCGACCTTCCCGCCCAGCACGCTCTGCGCCAGGCGGCCGCGCTGCTCGGCGGTGGTGGCGGGGTCGGAGAACGCCCGGCGCAGGCCGCGCTCGGCGACCAGCAGCCGGGTGACGGCGTAGAGCTCCTCGCCCAGCTTCTGCCGGTCACCCGCGGCGAGCGGGCCGAGCCGGGTCTCGAAGCGCTCCGAGACCTCGGCCAGCGACTCGCGGCTGGTGGCGGCCAGGACGAGCGCCATCAGCGCACCCCGGTGGTCTGGCGCGGCGCCATCGCGTCGAGCTCCGACAGGAAGCTGTCGACGGTGGCCGACCGGCGCCTCGGGTCGGCGAGCTCGGACCCGAGGATGCGCTCGGCCAGCTCGGCCGACAGACCACCGATCTCACCGCGGAGCGAGCGCTCCGCGGCCGAACGCTGCGCCGTGACCTGCTCCTCGGCGCGCGCCCGGATCCGCGCGGCCTCCTCCTCGGCCTCGGCACGCAGCTCGGCCTTGATCTGCTGGCCCTCGGCCCGGGCGTCGTCGCGGATGCGCGCCGCCTCGGCCCGCGCACCGGCGAGCTGGTCCTCGTACTGCTTCTTCAGCGCGTCGGCCTCGGCCTGCGCCTGCTCGGCCCGCTTCAGACCGCCCTCGATCTGGTCGGTGCGCTCCGCGTACAGCTTCTCGAACTGCGGGAACACCGTCTTCGCGAGGACCCAGAACAGCAGGCCGAAGGCGATGAGACCGACGATGATCTCGGTGAGGTGCGGGACGAGCGGGTTCAGCTCCTCCGCGGCGATTGTCATGGTGTGCTCCTCCGCGTCACCTGTGGTTCAGGGGGTGCGTCAGAGGGCGAACGCGAGCACCAGGCCCAGAATCGCGAGGGCCTCGGAGAGGGCGAAGCCGATGAACGCGATGCCCTGGAGCTGGCCGCGGGCCTCCGGCTGGCGGGCCACACCGTTGATGAAGGCCGCGAAGACGATACCGACGCCGATACCGGGGCCGATGGCCGAGAGGCCGTAGCCGATGGCGTTCAGGTTACCGGTGATCATTGCGCTTTCCTTTCGATCCGGGTCCGCGGCCGTCCCGCGGTTCCGAAGGGTCTCTGGGGTGGGACTCGACGGGACCTAGTGGTCGTCCGCGAGGACGGTGCCGATGTACGACGCCGTGAGCATGACGAAGATGTACGCCTGGATGACCTGCACGAACGCCTCGAAGAACGTGAAGACGATGGCCATCAGGAAGGCGAACGGGGACAGCACCTTCAGCTGCCAGTCCCCGGCGTGGAGCAGCATGTACTCGCCGCCGAGGGTGAACAGCAGCAGCAGCAGGTGGCCGGCGAACATGTTGCCGAAGAGCCGCAGCGACAGCGTGACCGGCCGCAGGATCAGGTTCGAGAGGAACTCGATCGGCGTGAGGATGATCCGCACCCACCACGGCACGTCCGGCGGCCAGGTCGACAGGCGCATGTACCCGCCGAACCCGTGCTTGCGGATGCCCGCGTACGTGAACACGACGTACACCAGACCCGCCAGCGCGTAGGGCACGCTCGGGTGCGAGAACGTCGGGAACTGGATGAACGGGATGATCCCGAACAGGTTGTTCACCAGGATGAAGGCGAACAGGGCCGTCAGGAACGGGACGTACTTGACGAAGTCGCGCCCGCCGATCATGTCCCGGGCGATCGTGTTCCGGACGAGTCCGTGGAACGCCTCGCCGAGGAACTGCGTCTTGCCGGGGACCAGCGCGGGCCTGCGCACGGCCACCAGGAAGAACGCGGCGATGAGGATCGCCGCGAGCACGAGCTCCAGGACCGGCTTGGTCACGGGCCCGAAGACCGGGGGCAGCTGGAAGTCCTCGACCCCCGGGGCTTCGAACCCCGGTGCCGGGGCGGTGGCCGTCGTGGTCACCCAATGCTCCTTTCGGTTCCGCGCTCCAGGGAGCCGGAGCCTGCGGAATCGAGACGATCAGGACTTAACGTACCTGACGTAGATCAAGTACATCGAGGCCGCCGCACCGACCAGCAGGCCGGCCACGGTGAAGCCCCGTAGGTCGAACAGTTCGTCCACTCCCCAACCGATGCCTCCGAAGAGGAGGATCCCGGTCAGGAGGTGCGACAGAGCGGTCCAGGCCTCACCGGGGGGTGGCGTCGGCCCCGGCGCCCCGCCGGGCCCGCCGCTCGTCCCGCGCGGCCGTTCCTGCTCCATCACCGCGGACCCTATCAGCCGGGTTACGGCGCACTTACCCGGCACGACCTGCCGTGACACCCTCCGGCGGCCCGATCCTTACCCTCCGACGGGCCCGCGACCGCCCGACGTCGCTCTATCACCTGTAGAAGTTCCGGCGGCGTGTGACACAGGTCTCGCTGAGAGCGCCGTCACGGACATCCCGGACAGCCCGGACAGGGGTACCAGCTTCACCCGATCGGGCTAACGGACGCGCCGCGGCACCGCCCCGGGCGCGCGGGTCGACCCGGTCAGACGTCGACGGACGGGGCCTTGGCGCGCACGAACCCGACGACCTCGCCGGCGATCCAGCCGACGGTGACGCCGAGCAGGCTGAAGGCGAAGGTCTGGTTGTCGAAGAGCGTCGTGCCGCGGAAGACGAGCAGGAAGACCAGCAGCACGACGAACTTGCCGGCGAAGGACGCCATCGCCCCGACCATGACGCCGCCGGGCGTGGCCCGGGCCGTCCCCTTCATCACCGCGGTCCCGACGAACCCCAGCGCGAGCCCGATCACCACCCCGAGCAGGGCACCGATCAGCCCGGGGACCCCGCGCAGCACGACGGACAGGACGATCGCGAGCACGCTGACCACGGCACCGACCAGGAACGCGGTCCGCTGCATGGCCGCCGCCAGCCGCAGCACCGTCCGGACGTGGGGCTGCTCGTCGGCCGCCGGGGCGGGGTTCGGGTTCTCGGTCATGGCTACTCCTCGTCGGCCCGGCACGGGCCGCTCGTGTCAGGTCCGTCCCGGCGCACGGGGCGGGGTGCCGGGACGGGGCGGCCCCGCGGACCCGGACCGCCGCGCGTGGCGGGCCCGCGGCACGGCCGTGGCCAGCACCGCCGCCCCGAGGCCGAGCGCCACCGCCCACAGCACGAAGGCCGGGTCGTCGATCAGGGCGAGCGCCACCGCGCCGAACGCGAGGATGCCCGCCCACAGGTAGATCAGCAGCACCGCGCGCCGCTGGCTGTGCCCGATCTCCAGCAGCCGGTGGTGCAGGTGCATCTTGTCAGGCGAGAAGGGGCTCATCCCGGCCCGGGTGCGCCGCACGACCGCCATGAGCAGGTCGAGCAGCGGCACGAACACGACCGCGGCGAGCACGATGAGCGGGGCGAAGAGCGCCAGGACGTCCGTGCCGTCCGTCGTCGTGGTGATCGGGATCTTGCCCGAGGCGCTCGTCGTGGCGGCGGCGAGCATCAGCCCGATGAGCATCGAGCCCGAGTCGCCCATGAAGATGCGGGCCGGGTTGAAGTTGTGCGGCAGGAACCCCAGACAGGCCCCCGCCAGGACGGACGCGATCAGCGCCGGCGGGTAGGCGGCGGCGTCGTTCCCGTTCTCGCGGACGAGCCCGATCGCGAAGGCGCACGTCGCGGTGGCCGCGACCAGGCCGATGCCCGCGGCGAGCCCGTCGAGGCCGTCGACGAAGTTCATCGCGTTCACCAGGGCGACGGTCAGCACCACCGTGAGCACGACGCCCTGTTCCGGGCCGAGGGACAGGATCGAGCCGGAGATCCCGGTGCCGCCCCCGCCCCACGGGATCCAGAACACCGAGAACTGCACGCCGAACAGCACCAGCACCCCGGCCGCGGTGACCTGCCCGGCGGCCTTCGTGATCGCGTCGAGCTCGAAGCGGTCGTCGAGCGCCCCGACCGCGACGAGCAGGACGGCCGCGAGCAGCACGCCCTGCACGTCGCGCGAGTAGTCGAAGGCCAGCCGCAGCGCGGGGAGCTGGGCGGCGAGCCCGATCCCGGCGAGCACCCCGCCGAACATCGCCAGCCCGCCCCACCGCGGCGTCGGCGTCACGTGGACGTCCCGGCCGCGGGGCCACGCCACGGCGCCCAGCCGCAGCGCGAGCACCCGCACCAGGCCGACCAGCAGGAACGTCACGACGGCGGCGGCCAGCCCGACCAGCAGGTACTCCCGGATCGGGAGCCCCAACCCGAAGGAGGACTGGCCGTACGAGGACTGGGCGAGCACCACCGCGTGCGCGCGGGCCGGGCGGGGTCAGCCGCGCGGGTAGGCGGGGGCGCGGGAGACGAGCGAGGAGACGGCCTCGGCGACGTCCGCCAGCTCGCGGTCGCCCGCCGGGGTGCCGTGCTCGGCCTTGACCGCCCGCGCGAGCAGCGAGGCGATCTCCGCCATGTCGGACTCGACCATGCCCTGGGTGGTGACGCTCGGCGAGCCGACGCGGATGCCCGAGGGCTTCATGGGCGGCGCCGGGTCGTACGGGATGGCGTTCTTGTTCAGCGTGATCCGGGCCAGGTCGCAGCGCGCCTCGGCCTCGCCGCCGGTGACGCCGATGGGCCGCAGGTCGATCAGCGCGAGGTGCGTGTCGGTGCCGCCGGAGACGGCGCGCATGCCCTCGGCCTCCAGCCCCTTCGCCAGCGCCTGGGCGTTGGCGATGACCTGGTTCGCGTAGGCCTGGTAGGCGGGCTGCGCGGCCTCCTTCATCGCGACGGCCTTCGCGGCGACGGAGTGCATCAGTGGACCGCCCTGGGAGAACGGGAAGACGGCCTTGTCGATCGCCTTCGCGTGCTCCTCGCGGGCGAGGATCATGCCGCCGCGCGGGCCGCGCAGGACCTTGTGCGTGGTCGCCGTGACGACGTCGGCGAACGGGACCGGCGAGGGGATCGCCTTGCCGGCGACCAGGCCGATGAAGTGCGCGGCGTCGACCATCAGCTTGGCGCCGACCTCGTCCGCGATCTCCCGGAACCGGGCGAAGTCGATCAGCCGCGGGTAGGCGGTGGCGCCGGCGATGATGATCTTCGGCTTGTGCTGCAGCGCCAGGTCGCGGACCTGGTCGTAGTCGATGAGCTCGGAGTCCTCGCGCACGGTGTAGGACACGGCGTGGAACCACAGGCCCGAGAAGTTGACCTTGCTGCCGTGGGTCAGGTGCCCACCCTGCTTGAGGTCCATGGCCAGCACGGTGTCGCCGGGCTTGGCGAAGGCCGCGTACGCGGCGAGGTTCGCGCTGGCGCCCGAGTGCGGCTGGAGGTTGACGTGCTCGGCGCCGAAGAGCGCCTTCGTGCGCGCGTTGCCGATCTCCTCGGCGCGGTCCACGACCTGGCAGCCGCCGTAGTAGCGGCGGCCCGGGTAGCCCTCGGCGTACTTGTTCGAGAGCGTGGACCCCAGCGCCGCGAGGACGGCCGGGCTGGTGAGGTTCTCGCTGGCGATCAGCTGCAGTCCGCCGCGGAGGCGCTCCAGCTCGTCGAGGACGACGCCGGCGATCTCCGGGTCCTCCTGCTGCAGGGCTCCGAAGTCCGGGCCCCAGAACGGCACGTCCTGACCGGGGGCGTTCTCGCTGTGCGCACTCACGGTGCACCAGGCTACCTGCGGTTCCTCGCCGTCCGACGAGGACCCGCTCCGGAATCCGGAGGGTCTGCGCAGCGTCACCGGCATGTGTACGGACCGTGCGGACGGCTCGCGGATCGGTGCTCGCGGACGTGGACACCGCTCCGTGGCCGCTGGGAGACTGGTCCGCATGACCTCCCCCCGCTCCGCGCCCCGCACCGCCCGCGAGCGCGTCCGCGCGCAGCTCACCGCCGAGATCGTCGACGTGGCCCGGGCCCACCTGGCCACCTCGGGCGCCGCGGCGCTCTCGCTGCGGGCCGTCGCGCGGGAGCTGGGCATGGTGTCGTCGGCGGTCTACCGCTACTTCCCCAGCCGGGACGACCTGCTCACCACGCTGATCGTCGAGGGTTACGACGCGCTGGGCGAGGCCGTCGAGCTCGCCGAGGCGGCCGTCCCGCGCGAGGACCTGCTCGGTCGCTGGCACGCCGCCTGCGCCGCGGCCCGCACCTGGGCGCTCGCCCACCCGCACGAGTACGCCCTGCTCTACGGCTCCCCCGTGCCCGGCTACTCGGCCCCGCAGGACACGATCGCCCCCGCGGGCCGGGTGGCGGTGGTGCTCGCCGGCGTGCTGCGGGACGGGATCGCCGCCGGCGCCGTCACTCCCCCGCCCGGGGACGACGACGCCACGATCGCCCCCGGCCTGCTCGACCAGCTGGGTCTCCCGACGGACAGCGGGCTCGGCGGGCGCCTGGTGCTGGCGTGGTCGAGCCTCTTCGGCGCCGTCGGGTTCGAGCTCTTCGGCCACACCCACGACGTCGTGGTGGCGCACGAGGAGCACTTCCGCACCCTCGCCACCCGCCTCGCCGCCGAGGTGGGTCTCCCGGTGTGAGCGACGGGAGCTGTCGGTCCCAGAAGCGTGGTCATCGAGCCCCCAGCTCCTGTCGGCGCCGAGGAGCGCTGCGCGGTGCGCCAGTTGGCCGCGGACAGCGCGAGGTGCGCTCCGGGTGGCGCACGATGTCGGCGGCCGTGCGCTGAACCCGGGCGCCCGCGGCTGCCGCACGACGCCTTCGACCAGCTCGAGGCGCCTGGCCACGTCCCAGGCCGTGCGCTCGCGCCCGGTGACCACCACCCCACGTCCACCGGATGCTGCGATCCGTTGGAGGTCGTCCGGCGTAGCCGTGCCCTGGTGCGCCACGAGACCGTCGTGCCTCGGCAGGTGGGCCGGCACCAGAACCTCCGCCGGCGCCCCGCGCGGTTCGCACGACGCGCCGAGCAGCTGCGCCGCGGAGTACCCGGCCAGCACCCCGCCCCGACGCTCGACGTGCAGGTAGGCCGCGCGGCTCCGCGCCTCGAAGCAGGGCTCCGATGCGGCGGAAGGAGCTGAGGGTGAGTCCGACGGTCGCCACGAGCCCTCAGCTCCTTCTCGGCGAACGCGCTCAGCCGAGGGGCACGTCCTGGCCGATGACCTCGCCGACCTGGGCCCGGGTGACGGCGCCCTCGCGGAGGATGCGGGGCTGCTTGCCCGTCAGGTCGACGATGGTGGAGGCCACGGGGTCGCCGCTGGGGCCGCCGTCGAGGTAGAGGGCGACCGAGGAGGCGAGCTGGTCGAGGGCCTCGGCGGCGGTGCTCGCGGGCGGCCGGCCCGAGATGTTCGCGCTGGACACGGCCATGGGGCCGACGTCGCGGAGCAGCTCGAGCGCCACCGGGTGCAGCGGCATGCGCAGCATCACGGTGCCCTTGGTCGAACCGAGGTCCCAGTTCAGCGAGGGGGCGTGCGGCAGCACCAGCGACAGCCCGCCCGGCCAGAACGCCTCGATCAGGCTGCGGGCGGTGGCCGAGACGCCGAGGACGAGCCCGTCGATCGTGGACCAGGAGCCGACCAGCACCGGCACGGGCATGTCCGGGCCGCGGTGCTTGGCGGCCAGCAGGTTGCGGACCGCGGTCGAGGAGAAGGCGTCGCAGCCCAGGCCGTACACGGTGTCCGTCGGCAGCACGACGAGCTGCCCGGCCCGCACGGCACGCGCGGCGGCGGCCAGCCCCTCGGCGCGGGTGTCGGGATCGGAACAGTCGTAGACGGGAACGGCCGGAGCAGTCACGCCCGGCACCCTACGACCGGCCCGAACGGACCCGGCTCGCACCCCCGTGACATGCGGCAACTCCCGACTCGCGCTGCCGGAACCAACCCCCGACTCGCGGGAGCTCAGGTGGGGGTGGTGCGGCGGGCGGTGGCGAAGCGGTGGCGGCCGGTGAGGTCGTGGTGCTCCTGCACGTCCGTGAGCACCTTGCGCCGCCGGAGCAGGGCGGGGACGGCCTCGCCGTGGGTGTCGTCGTGCTCGATCGCGAGCCCGCCGCCGTAGCGGAGCAGGGTCGCGGCCAGCGCGATCACCGCGGGGATCAGCGCGAGCCCGTCCGCGCCGCCGAACACCGCGACGGCCGGGTCCCAGTCCGCGACCTCGGGCGGCACCGGGGTGCCCTCCGGCACGTACGGCGGGTTGCAGACCACGAGGTCGACGCGGGCCTCGAGCTCGGGCAGCGGGTCCGGCGACCGGACGTCCGCGGCGTGCAGCGTGACGCGGTCGCCGTGCGCGGCGATGTTGCGGCGCGCCCACGTGAGCGCGGCGGGGTCGATCTCGAGGGCGTGCACCCGCGCGTCGGGCCGGCTCTCGGCGAAGGCGAGCGCGAGCGCCGCCGACCCCGTGCACAGGTCCACGACCACCGGGTTCTCGACGCCGCGGAGCTGCCGCAGGCCCCATTCGAGCAGCAGCTCGGTCTCCGGGCGCGGCGTGAAGACTCCCGGCCCGACGGCGACCTCGACCGGGCCGAGCACGGCGGTGCCGAGGACGTGCTGCAACGGCTCGCGGGTGGCGCGCCGGGCGACGAGCCGGCGGTACTCCTCCACCTGCGGCGGGTCGACGAGCGGGTGCAGCATCAGCCGCCCGCGCGGTACCCCGACGACGTGCGAGGCCAGGAACTCCGCCTCCACCCGGGGGGACTCGACGCCCGCCGCCGCCAGCGCGCGCTCGGCCTCCGCGATCGCGACCCGCAGCGGCAGGCGGCTCACGCGCCCTGCTCGGTCGCGGCGATCGCCTCGGCGCGCTCGGCCTTCTGCAGGGCGGCGACGACGTCGTCGAGGTCGCCGTCGAGCACCGTCGAGAGGTTGTGTGCCTTGTAGCCGACGCGGTGGTCGGAGATCCGGTTCTCCGGGAAGTTGTACGTGCGGATGCGCTCGGACCGGTCGACCGTCCGGACCTGCGACTTCCGCTCCGCCGACGCCGCCGCGGCCTGCTCGGCCTCGTGCAGCGCCTGCAGCCGCGAGCGCAGCACCTCCATCGCGCGCGCCCGGTTCTGCAGCTGCGAGCGCTCGTTCTGGCAGCTCACGACGATCCCGGTCGGCAGGTGCGTGATGCGCACCGCGGAGTCCGTGGTGTTGACGCTCTGCCCGCCGTGCCCGGACGAGCGGAAGACGTCCACCCGGATGTCGTTCTCGTCGATCTCGACCTCGGCGTCCTCGCCCGTGTCCGGGTACACCAGCACGCCGGCCGCGGAGGTGTGGATGCGGCCCTGCGACTCGGTGACCGGCACCCGCTGCACGCGGTGCACGCCGCCCTCGAACTTAAGCGCCGACCACACGCCGTCGGCGGACGGGGTCCGCGAGCGCAGCACCAGCGTGATGTCCTTGTACCCGCCCAGGTCCGAGCCGACGGAGTCGAGCACCTCGACCTTCCAGCCGCGGCGCTCGGCGTAGCGCGTGTACATGCGGACCAGGTCGCCCGCGAACAGCGCCGACTCCTCGCCGCCCTCGCCGGACTTGACCTCCATGACGACGTCGTCGCCGTCGTGCGGGTCGCGCGGGACCAGCAGCTCCGCCAGCCGGGCCTCCAGTGCGGGGATCCGCGCGGCGATCTCGTCCGCCTCGGCGGCGAACGCCCGGTCCTCGGCGGCCAGCTCACGGGCGGCGGCCTCGTCCGACCGCGCCCCGGCCAGCTCCCGCGCGACGGCGACCACCGGGCCGAGCTCGGCGTAGCGCCGGCCGAGCTTGCGTGCCGTGGCCGCGTCGGCGTGCACCGCCGGGTCGGCCAGCCGGGTCTCCAGCTCCGCGTACTCGTCGATCAGCGCGTCCACGCCTGCCGCGCTGCTGCTCACCGCCACCACGTGCTCCCGTTCTCCCTCGTCGTCACCCCTGACATGCGAACGGCGCCCGGCCCCTGGCGAGGGGACGGGCGCCGGACGGGAGAGCTACTTGGCGGCCTTGCGCTTGCCGTAGCGCGCCTCGAAGCGGGCGACGCGGCCACCGGAGTCCAGGATCCGCTGCTTGCCCGTGTAGAACGGGTGGCAGGCGGAGCAGGTCTCGACGGTCATCACGCCGCTGGTCTTGGTGCTGCGGGTGGTGAACGAGTTGCCGCAACCGCAGGTGACCTGGGTCTCGACGTACTGGGGGTGGATGCCCTCACGCATGGGATGTTCCTCTCGAAGATCGGCCGCCGGGTCTCACACCCCTCGCCGTTCGGGGGCTTCCGGGGGCGGAGCCCCCGGATGTGGGTGAACCGGAGCCGGATGCGTACCGCTTCATTCAACCACCCGACCCCGGCGGGGATTCCCACCGGGGCCGGGCGCCGAGCGGGGTCAGTCGTCGTTGCCGAAGTTCCCCGGCGTGGTCTTCTGGACCTGCATGAGGAACTCGATGTTGGTGCGGGTCTTGCGGAGCTGACCCAGCACCAGCTCGATCGCCTGCTGGTGGTCGAGCGCGGCGAGCACGCGGCGGAGCTTGACGCTGATGGCGAACTCGTCGCCGGACATCAGCAGCTCCTCCTTCCGGGTGCCGGAGGCGTCGACGTCGATCGCCGGGAAGATTCGCTTGTCCGCGAGCTTGCGGTCCAGCTTGAGCTCGGCGTTGCCGGTGCCCTTGAACTCCTCGAAGATCACCGTGTCCATCGTCGAACCGGTCTCGACCAGCGCGGTGGCGAAGATGGTCAGCGAGCCGCCGTCCTCGATGTTCCGCGCCGCGCCCAGGAACCGCTTCGGCGGGTAGAGCGCGGTCGAGTCGACACCACCGGACAGGATCCGGCCCGACGCGGGCGCGGCCAGGTTGTAGGCGCGGCCCAGGCGGGTGATCGAGTCCAGCAGGACGACGACGTCGTGCCCCAGCTCCACCAGCCGCTTCGCCCGCTCGATGGCGAGCTCGGCGACCGCGGTGTGGTCCGACGGCGGGCGGTCGAAGGTCGAGGCGATGACCTCGCCCTTCACCGACCGCTGCATGTCGGTGACCTCCTCCGGCCGCTCGTCGACGAGGACGACCATGAGGTGGCACTCGGGGTTGTTGGTGGTGATCGCGTTGGCGATCGACTGCAGCACCATCGTCTTGCCGGCCTTCGGCGGCGAGACGATCAGCGCGCGCTGGCCCTTGCCGATCGGCATGACCAGGTCGATGACCCGGGTGGTGAGCTTCGACGGCTCGGTCTCCAGGCGCAGCCGCTCGTTCGGGTAGAGCGGGGTGAGCTTGGTGAACTCCGGCCGCTGCCGGCCCGACTCCGGGTCCCGCCCGTTGATGGTGTCGATGCGCACCAGCGGGTTGAACTTCTGCCGCTGCTGCTCGCCCTCGCGGGGCTGGCGGACGGCGCCGGTGATCGCGTCGCCGCGGCGCAGGCCGTGCTTGCGGACCATCGACAGCGACACGTAGACGTCGTTCGGGCCGGACAGGTAGCCGGTCGTCCGCACGAACGCGTAGTTGTCGAGGATGTCGACGATGCCGGCCACCGGCAGCAGGACGTCGTCCTCCCGCACCTCGGTGTCGACGGTGCGGTCGCCGCCGCGGGTGTCGCGGTCGCGGCCCCGGCGGCGGTCCCGGAACCGGCGGCCGAGCCGGCCGCGGCCGTCGCCGTCGTCGTCCCCGTCGTCGTCCGCACGGGAGTCGCGCGGCTCGGTCCGGATGTCGCCCCGGTCGCCCCGGTCGGCCCGGTCGGCCCGGTTGTCGTTGCGGTTGCGGCCGCCGCCGTCGCCGCCCTGCTCGGAACGGTCCGAGCGGTCGGAGCGCTCCGAGCGGTCGTTGCGGTTCCGGTTGCGGTTGCGGCCGCCGCCGTCGCCGCCCCGCTCGGAACGGTCCGAGCGGTCGGAGCGCTCCGAGCGGTCGTTGCGGTTCCGGTTGCGGTTGCGGCCGCCCTCGCCGTCGCGGTCGGTGCGCTCGCCGCGGTCGGACTTCTCCTTCTCGGACGCGCCGATGCTCGCGGCGACCGCGTCGAGGGTGTCCGACTGGGGCTCGCCGCCGGAGCGGCGGCGGGTCTGCCGGCGACGGCCGGTGCCCTCCTCGCCGTCGGCGCCGCCCGCGGTGCCCTCGGCCGGGCCCGGGGTGCCCTCGGCGGAGGCCGCCTGCTCGGCGGCCGCGGCGGTGCCGTTGGCGGTCTGCTCGGGCGCGTGCCCGTTGACCTGGTTCGGCACCTCGGCGGGGGCCCCGTCGACGCCGGGGGCGGGCCGGGGGTCCGGGG